>NZ_JBAMDH010000019.1:0-127381 GCF_036961685.1 Massilia sp. DD77 | reverse complement strand
CGCCAGCGCCTGGAATGCGTGGTTCGACGGCTCCGCCCGTCCCAACCCGGGCCGCTGCGGCATCGGCGCCATTCTCGAAGGCCCGGACGGCCAGAGGATCGAACTGTCGCAGGACGCGGGCTACGGCAACAGCAGCGAAGCCGAATACCGCGCCCTGATCGCCGTGCTGCAGGCGGCCGTCCGCCAGGGCGCGGGCGAGCTCGCCATCCATGGCGACAGCCAGGTGGTGGTGGACGACGTCAACGGCCCCGAGTGCGCCGCCGCGGCCATCCTGCGCCCTTACCGCGACCAGGCCCGCGCCCTGCTGGCGCGCCTGCCCGGCGCCACCCTGCGCTGGATCCCGCGCCACAAGAACACCCGGGCCGACGCCCTCTCCCAGCGCGCCTTCCCGCCTACTCACCCGGAACCTTCCGCATGAGCGAACTTCCTACCGACGCACTCCTTACCGACTTAGCCGGCTGGCGCACCAGGCTGGCCGCGCTGGCCGCCGGCCACGCGGGCAATGACGGCGCCCACGACGCCAGCCACCTCGACCGCGTGTGGCGCAACGCCCAGGCCCTGCTGCCCCACCATCCCGAGGCCGATGCGCTGGTGGTGCTGGCGGCCTGCTACCTGCACGACCTGGTCAACCTGCCCAAGAACGACCCGGAGCGCGCACAGGCTTCGCGCCGCTCGGCCCAGCTGGCGCGCCACCAGCTCGCATGGATGGGCTTTCCGCACGAACGCCTGGACGCGGTGGCCCATGCGATCGAGGCGCACAGCTTCTCGGCGGCGATTCCCACCAGGAGCATCGAAGCGCGGATCGTGCAGGACGCCGACCGTCTCGACGCCCTGGGCGCGGTCGGCCTGGCGCGCATGTTCTACATCGCCGGCATGATGGGGAGCGGCCTGGCCCATCCGGACGACCCGCTGGCGCAGCGGCGCGAGCCTGATGACCGCGCCTATTCGCTCGATCACATCGCGGTCAAGCTGGCGACCCTGCCGGGCAAGATGCAGACCGAGGGCGGCCGCCGCCTGGGCCAGGAGAGGCTGGCCTTGCTGGAATCCTTCCGCGCCAGCTTCGCCGCCGAGTGGCTCGGCCAATGACACCCTTGAACAGCTTGCCTCGATGCTAAGATAGGCGGATCGCCAACCGCCCGAGGTGTCTTCCCGTGCCTGATTCCCGATCGACCGCGCCCAACCAAGCTCCTGCCGGCACGGGCAGCCTGAACTTCATCCTGGTCTGCATCTTCATCGACATGCTCGGCATCGGCCTGATCGTGCCGGTGATGCCGCTGCTGGTGGGTCAGTTCGTCGAAGGGCGGGAGCAGCAGGCGCTGTGGTTCGGCGCCCTCGCGACCGTGTTCGGCCTGCTGCAATTCCTGTTCATGCCGGCGCTGGGCGCCCTGAGCGACCGCGTCGGACGCCGGCCTGTGCTGCTGTACTCGATGGGCGGCATGTGCCTGAACTTCCTCATCACCGCCTGGGCCCCGAGCCTGGCCTGGCTGTTCGTTGGCCGCATCATCGGCGGCATGTCCTCGGCCAGCATGTCGGTCGCCTCGGCCTATGCGTCCGACATCTCGACCCATGAGAACCGCGCGAAAAGCTTCGGCAAGATCGGCGCCGCTTTCGGCCTCGGCTTCATCTGCGGCCCGATGCTGGGCGGCCTGCTGGGCGACGCCGGCCTGCACCTGCCCTTCTACGTGGCCGCGGCGCTGTCGGCCGCCAACCTCCTCTATGGCTACTTCATGGTGCCGGAATCGCTGCCGCCCGGCGAGCGCGAGCCGCTCGGGCTCGCGCGCCTGAACCCCTTCTCCGCCCTGCTGCGCCTGCTGCGCCGTCAGGACATCCGGGGCCTGGTGGTGGTGATCACGCTGGTGACCTTCGCCCAGATGATGCTGCAATCGACCTGGGTGCTCTACACCACCTTCCGCTTCGGCTGGACGCCGCGCGACAACGGCATCGCCATGTTCTGCGTGGGCCTGGCCTCGGCGGTGGTGCAGGCGGGATTGCTGGCGTTCCTGATCCGCCGCTTCGGCGAGACGCGCCTGGCCCTGCTGGGCATCAGTTCCGGCGCCATCACCTATATGCTGTACGGCCTCGCGACCCAGGGCTGGATGATGTACGTCTTCATCCTGTGTAACTTGCTGGCCTTCGCCGCCGGACCCGCCCTGCAGGGCATCGTCTCGAAAGCGACCGCGCCCGACAAGCAGGGCGAGCTGATGGGCTCCCTGCAATCGATCGCCAGCCTGGGCGTGATCGTCACGCCCCTGGTCGGCACCGGCATCCTGGGCGCGGTCAGCCACCTGCCCTCGAGCGACTGGCGCATCGGCAGCAGCTTCTTCCTGTGCGCCGCCATGCAAGTCGTGGCGATCGCCGTGGCGCGCCGGTATTTCAGCACCCATCGCCGCACCCATCACGGCAACCCCGCCTGATGGATTCGGTGGTCCTGGCGGCGGTGCTGTTCGGCGCCCTGCTGCACGCCTCCTGGAACGCCATGCTCAAGGCGCGCGGCGCCAGCGTGCACGCGGCGGCGGCCGTCACCGGCGGCGCCGCCCTGATCGGCGCCATGCTGCTGCCCTTCCTGCCCGCGCCGGATGCCGCCAGCTGGCCCTTCATCGCCGCATCGAGCCTGCTGCAAGTGCTCTATTTCGCCCTCCTCGCCGCCAGCTATCGCGGCGCCGATATCAGCCACGTCTATCCCTTGATGCGCGGCTGCGCGCCGGTGCTGGTGGCGCTCTGCACCGGCTTGAGTGGCGGCGAGGTCCTGCGCCAGGGGCAATGGCTGGCCGTCGGCCTGGTGTGCGCCGGCGGCGCGGCGGTGTATGCCGGATCGCGCCGCAGCGCCGGCAATGGCAGGGCCGTGCTGCTGGCCATGGCGACCGCCGTCCTCATCGCGGCCTACACCGTGGTGGACGGCCTGGGCGTGCGCCGCTCCGGTTCCCCCGCCGCCTATACGGCCTGGCTGTTCACGCTGACCGGCGGCGCCAACCTGCTGCTGGCCTGGCGCCGGCTGGGCGCCGGGCTGCCGCGCTACCTGCTTGAGCACCCCGGATTCGCGCTCGCGGGCGGGGTCGCCAACACCGGCTCCTATGCCATCGCGCTGTGGGCCATGACCCATGCGCCGGTGGCCGTGGTGGCGGCCCTGCGCGAGACCTCGATCGTGTTCGCCGTGGCGATCGCGGGCCTGGTGCTGCGCGAACGGGTCGGCTGCGGACGCGTGGGCGGCGCACTGCTGATCGTGGGCGGCGCGGCGGCCCTGAAGCTGGCTTGAGGCAGGCTTGAGCGCTCAGAACTTCATCTCGAGCGTGGTGCGCAGCTTGACGCCTTCGGGATAGGTCCAGCGCCGCTTTTCCAGCCCGCGCACCGGATCGGCGTAGCTCGGCCCGAAGCCATTGTCCTCGCCCAGCAGGTTCGAGAGCGCGACCCTCAGCCGGGTCTTCGGATTGAAGGTCCAGGCTGCGTAGCTGTCCAGGTCGGTGCGCGCGACGCGGTAGAAACCCCGGTTCGCGGCCACCTGCACGAAGCCGCCGCGCCGGTGCGCCACGCTGGCGCCCAGCGCCAGCGCGCCGGACTTGTAGTCGATCCCCAGGTTGGCCGTGAGCGGCGTCTGCTGCTCCATGCGGTTGTCCGGCCCCGGCACCGAGTCGACGCGCGACCAGTTGCGGCTCACGCTGGCGCGCAGGTCGATCGCCGGCGCCTCCGCGAACAAGGCCTTGAGCGGGAACTTGGTTTCCAGGTCGATGCTGCGCATGGTCGCGCGGTCGTCGTTCACGGGCGTGAAGATCCAGCGAAAACCGTCGAAGTAGATGTGGTTGCTGGTGTAGTCGCTGATGCGCCGCAGCGCGCCGCCGACCGAGACCATGGCGCCCTCGGCCCAGTAGTGCTCCCAGGCCGCATCGATACCCCAGGCCAGCTCCGGTTTCAGGGCCGGGTTGCCCACGAAGTCGGCCTCGGTGGCGCTGTTGTTCTCCCAGGCCGAACGGCGCGGGACGATGCTGTCGAGTTCCGGCGCCTTGTAGGTGCGGCTGAGGGCCAGGCGCAGCTGGTCGCCCTGTTTGCCGTCGTGGCCGGGGAGCTTGTACAGGGTCTGCACCACGGGACTCAGCACGCTGGAGCGCACACTCACCGGCTCGACGGCATTGCCGGACACGCGCGTGCGCACGCCCTCCCAGCGCGCGCCGAGGTAGGCCGACCATTGCGGCGTGATGGTCCATTCGTCCTGCGCATAGAAAGCGGCGCGCCCGACGCCGGCGCGGAACTGCTCGTCCAGCAGCTGGCCGGGCGGGAATGGCCGCACCCGGTCGCGTTCGGCGCGGATGTCCGAACTCTCGTTGAAGCGCAGGTCCCAGCCCATGGCCAGCAGGTGGCCGCCGCCCAGGTCCCGGGACGCCTTGCCGGTCGAGTTCGCGCCCCTCGCGTGGGTGTCGGACAGCATACTGCCGTCGGTTTCGGGCAGGCCGTCGGGCCCCAGGCCGGAGCGGCGCACGAACATCTTGCGCGACGACCATTCGGCGCCGAGCTTGAGCTCGAGCTTCGTGCCGGCCGCGGTGTCGCGGGTCCACTGCAGGTTCGACGTCAGCATCCTGTCGTCGAACTCGCCGAAGGTATGCAGGTCGGGCGTCTGCGGCGGCCGCCCGAGCAGGGTCGTCGCCACCAGATGGCCGTGGTTGCGGAAGCTGCCGCTGGTGAACACGGTTTCCCAGCCAAGGGTGTCGCCGTCCTCCAGGGTCCAGTTCAGGCGCGGGCTCAGGTTCAGCCGGTTCATGCGGCCGTTCTCGACCGCGCGCGTAGTGCGCAGCATGTCGGTCACACCGTCCGGACGGATGTTCTCCTCGCTCCCGCCCCAGGTGCGCGACAGGCTGTCGTGGTTGCCGCTGGCCGACAGCGACCAGGACGACTTGTCCGCCTGCTCCGCCACCTCGGTGCTGAAGCTGGGCCCGCGAAAGTCCTCGGACAGCAGGTAGCCCAGCTTGGCTTCGCGCGTGCGCTTGCCGCCGCGCTTGCGCAGCACGATGTTGATGGTGCCCGCCACCGATTCGTTCGAAAACTCGGCGCTGGCGACGCGCAGGACTTCGATGCGCTCGATCAGGTCGGGCGACAGCGTGTCGAGGGTGAAGCCGGCGGGGGTGCGTTCGCCGTTCACCAGGATCTGGGTGTAGCCGCTCCCCAGGCCGCGCATCCGCACTTCCAGGCTGCGTCCGCCCGCGGAGGTGACCGTCACGCCCGGGATGCGCTTGAAGACATCGGCCACGCTGGTGTCGCCATAGCGGGCGATCTCCTCGCGCCCGACGACGATGCGGGACGCGGTGTCGTCGCGGCGCGGGTCGTAGCCGGCGGCCGTGCCCTTGACCTCCACCCGCGCCGGCGCAGTAGCGGCGCCGGATTCCTGGGCCTGGGCGCTGCACGCCAGGGACGCGGCCAGGGCGGCGAACGACATGGAAAATGCGGGATAGATACGCGGCATGGTTTTCTCGTCTCCTTTATAGATATGGAAACAATATATGCCATTGATGAGAATAATGTAAACATCTCCACGGAACTATTTTTTGCTATCTCCTAGCAATTCGATTGCCCGAATAAGGAAACATCCCGCTCCACGGACGGGCTCGCGCGGCAGCGGCGGCGGCGCCGCTTTTCCCGGGGGCGCGGATCCGCGTTTCCCTCTGGCGGGACCTGCGGTACACTCGGCCCATGATGCTGCAGGAATTGCACTTTCCTTAAGGCATTCTCGCTATAATGCGCGATCGTTTTTGCAGAGAGGCCCGTCACCGTGTCCCGTATAAAAGTCCTGCCCCAATATGTGATGCCGAAAACGGCGCTGACCAACTTCGCGGGCCGCGTGGCCGGCGCCAAGGGCGGCGCCATGACTACCAGCCTGATCCGCTGGTTCGTCGGCAAGTACGGGGTCAACATGGACGAGGCGGCCAATCCGGACATCGCCAGCTACACCAGCTTCAACGATTTCTTCACCCGCCCGCTGCGCGAGGATGCGCGTCCGCTGGCCGTGGCCGATTTCGTGTGCCCGGTCGACGGCGCCATCAGCCAGTTCGGCGACATCGACGACCACCACATCTTCCAGGCCAAGGGCCACAAGTTCACCACTGCGGAACTGGTGGGCGGCGACGAGAAGCTGGCCGCGCACTTCCAGCACGGCCACTTCGCCAATCTCTACCTGAGCCCCAAGGACTACCACCGCATCCACATGCCCTGCGACGGCCGCCTGACGCGCATGATCTACGTGCCGGGCAAGCTGTTCTCGGTGAATCCGACCACGGCGCGCGGCGTGCCGGGCCTGTTCGCCCGCAACGAGCGCGTGGTCTGCGTGTTCGAGTCGGAACAGCACGGCCCCTTCGTGATGACCCTGGTGGGCGCGACCATCGTGGGCAGCATGGCGACGGTCTGGCACGGCGTGGTCAACCCGCCGCGCATGCCGCGCATCTTCGAGTGGAACTACGAGCACCAGACGGTGGTGCTCAAGAAAGGCGAAGAGATGGGCCGCTTCCTGCTCGGTTCCACCGTCGTCATGCTGTTCCGCCGCGGGTCGATCGCCTTCAGCGCCGACTGGTCGCCCGAGCGCCCGGTACGCCTGGGCGAATCGATGGGCAACCGCCACAAAGCTTAATCCGGCCCCGCGGCCCCGGCCGGCGCCCTTACGCCCATCAAGGGATCGTGGCCGGCCTCGCGGCACATCGCCCCGATCAGTTCCAGGAAGACCCGCGTCTTGGCGGGCATCAGCTTACGGCTCGGGAATACCGCCCAGCCGTTGGTCGGCGGCATCTCCCATTCCGGCAGCACCCGCACCAGTTCTCCCGTCTGCAGGTAGGGCTCCGCGAACAGCTCGGAGCTGATCGCGATCCCTGTGCCGCGCGCCGCGATGCGCGCCAGCAGGTCGGGCGAATTGGCGGTGGCGCGCGCCGGCAGCGCGCGCTCCCAGCGCACCTTGCCGCGCAGGAGCACCCAGGGCGCCGAGCCGCCGTAGCGGCTCAGGATGCACAGCACGTCATGGCTGAGCAGGTCGTCGGGATGCTCGGGAATGCCGTGCTGGGCGAGGTAGCTGGGCGAGGCGTACAGGGCCGGCCGCTCCAGCGTGATCGGGCGCGCGCTCAGGGTGGCGTCGTCCGGCAGGTCGCCCATGCGGATGGCGATGTCGAAGTTCTCCGCCACCAGGTCGACCCGGCGCGGCGACAGGTCCATCTCCAGCGTCACCATCGGATAGCGCGCCAGGTAGCGCGCCACCACCTCGTTCAGGCCCGCGTTGGCGAAGTCCGAGGGCGCCGAGACGCGCAGCTTGCCGCTCGGCTCGAGCTGGCGGTGCTGGGCGAGGGCGCCCGCCGCCTCCACCTCCTCGGCCACGCGCCGCGCGTGTTCCAGCAGGATCGCGCCGAACTCCGTCACCACCAGGCGGCGCGTGGTCCGCTGCAGCAGGCGCTCGCCCAGGCGTTCTTCCAGCAGGGCCAGGCGGCGCGAGACGGTCGACTTGGGCTGGTCCAGGCGCTCTGCCGCCCGGCTGAAGCTCCCCGCCTCGACAATGCGGGCAAAGAGCAGCAAATCGTTGGGTTCCACATCCATGATTGTTCCACCAGTAGGATAATGTTATCCATTCTAATGTCTTCCGCATCGGTTTTGGGATTGATACAGTGTGTCCATCAACACTTTTCTTGGAAACGAAAGGGACACACCATGAACATCCTGCACATCACCTCCAGCGTCCGTGGCAACGATTCGGAATCGACCCGCGTCACCCGCCAGATCGTCGACAAGCTGCTGGCCGCGCATCCTGATGCGAACGTCGTGCGCCGCGACTTCGGCGCCAACCCGCACCCGCTGCTGGACGGCCCGACCGTCGGCGCCCTGTTCACCCCGGCCGACCAGCGCACCCCCGAGCAGGCGGCACGCGTGGCCCTGGATGACGCCCTGATCGCCGAAGCGCAGGCCGCCGACGTGATCGTGATCGGCGCGCCCATGTACAACTTCAGCATGCCGGTGCAGCTGAAAGGCTGGTTCGACGCCATCGCCCGTGCAGGCGTGACCTTCCGCTATACCGAGACCGGCCCTGAAGGCCTGCTGAAGAACAAGAAGGTCTACGTGGCCACCTCGCGCGGCGGCGTCTACCCGGTGGAAGCCGACCCGCAAGTGCCGCAGATGCGCGCCCTGCTGAACTTCCTGGGCCTGACCGACCACACCTTCATCTACTCGTCGGGCATGGCGATGGGCCCGGACGCGGTCGGCAAGGGCCAGGCCGCGGCCAATGAAGCGGTGGAAGCAGCCCTGGCATAATCCCTGCCGCCGTATCAAGGCGGCGCAATCTCACGAGGAGAACGGCATGACCCAATCGGTACAGGTAGTCCAGGCACAAGCGGTCAAACAGACGCGCGGCGTGGAACGGATCATCAGCGGCCAGTTCGTGATGGACGGCGCCGGCGTGAAGATCAACCGCGTGCTGACCGGTCCGCTTCAGCGCCGCCTCGATCCCTTCCTGATGCTCGACGCCTTCGGGAGCGAGAAGCCGGGCGAATACATCGCCGGCTTCCCCGAGCACCCGCACCGCGGCTTCGAGACCGTCACCTACATGCTGCATGGCCGCATGCGCCACCGCGACAGCGCCGGCAACGAAGGCCTGATCACGGACGGCGGCGTGCAGTGGATGACGGCCGGGCGCGGCGTCGCCCACTCCGAGATGCCGGAGCAGAACGAGGGCCTGATGGAAGGCTTCCAGCTCTGGCTCAACCTGCCGGCCAGGGACAAGATGACCGAGCCCTGGTACCGCGACATCCCCACCGAAGAGGTGCCGCGCTTCACGCTCGATGGCGGGGTGACGGTGCAGGTGATCGCCGGCAGCACGCACGGCGTGGATGGCGCGGTGCAGCGCGAGACGACGCAGCCGCTGTATCTCGATCTCGAGATCCCGGCCGGCGTGACGGTCGAGCAGCCGATCCCGGCGGGCCATAACGCCTTCGTGTACGTGTTCCGCGGTGAGGCCGTCATCGAGGGCAAGGGCGTGGCGTCTGGGCGCATGGCGATCCTGGACAACACGCCGGGCGCCGACGGCGTACGCATCAAGGCTGTCGCGCCCACCCGCCTGCTGGTGCTGGCCGGTCGTCCGCTCAACGAGCCGATCGCGCAGTACGGCCCGTTCGTGATGAACACCCAGGACGAGTTGTACCAGGCGGTCGAGGACTTCCGCGCCGGTAAATTTGCCTGAGGCCGCAACACCGTCGTAGCCGCCACCGGCGGCTACGACGGGCCAGGGCCGGCAAAAGAATGGCTTGAGCGCACCAAACGCGCATGCGCTACACTGCCGGGATGATGCACCTGCCTCCACTCCCGCCATGCCGCTGCTAGACACCCTCTCCACGCTGCTGTCGCGCGCCAGCCGGGCCCTGGGCTTGGAAAGCGTCGATGCCTTCCCGCCCGGCCACGTCTACGCGCGCACGCGCTGGAACAAGGCGTATTTCGACATCGCCTCGGACCTGAGCGCCGACGAGATGGAAGCCGCGGTCTGCGCGGCGGTCTCGAACACGCCGCTGGTATTCGTCCACATCCGCAATCCCACCCCGCGCATGCAGCGCGCGCTGCTGGCGATCATCGAGGCGCGCCTGCGCCGCGCCGATGCGCCCACGGAGCTGGCGCGCATGCTGATCGAGGCCTACCGCAGCCCGCACACCCCGGAAATCGTGCCCGGCCTGCGCGCCGCCATCGCGGCCAATGCCGAATTCGATCCGCTGGTGCAAGCGCACGCCGTGCTGGCCTACCTGGCCGACGCGCCGGCGGCCTTCGGCGTGATCGAAGCCCAGCACTGAGCCTTGCATGAAGATGTCCGCGGCGATCACCACCGTGCGCGGCATCCGCCTGGTGGTGGCCTTTCCGCATCCGAGCTATGTCCGCCCGGGCGTGGGCGACGTCCTCTTGGCGCGCCTGACGCCCCATTTCCCCGCCCTGCCGATCATGCTGGTGTCGGCCAAGTCGACCAATGCGCAGGCCTACGCCACCTTCGAGACGGACGCCCTGCTGGCCGCGCTGGACCTGGCCGACCTGGTGCTGGAAAGGATCGATCTCGACCTGCTGCCGGAAGTGGAAGTGAAGCCGCCCTTCTAGGCGGGGTTCAAGGCGGGGTTCAAGGCGCCGCGCAGGCATGGCCGGCCGGACGCGCCGCATTGCCCGGCACATAGCGCTCGCGCAGCGCCATGAAAGGCGTCTCGACCAGGCGGTAAAGCAGCCAGCCGGTGAAGACCGAGAGCGCCAGCAGTGCCGCGATGGCGAGTGGCGATTCCGCATGCAGTCCCTGACGCGCCAGCCAGGCGGCGCCCATCACGCAGACCTGCTTGTGCAGCAGGTAGATCGCATAGGACCACAGGGCCAGTGCGCCCGCGCCGGGAACACGGACGGCGCACAGCAGCGCGCCGGGCGAGACCGCCGCCACGATCAGCAGCGAGAAACCGAGCGCCAGCAGCGGGTAGCCAAACACGGTCGGATGGAAGCCGTAATGGTCGCGCAGGAACCACCAGAACGCGACGCCCGTCACCGCCAGCCCCGCCAGTCCCAACAGGTTTCCATGGCGGGTCAGGCGCGCCCAGGCCGCGGGATGATAGTTCCTGAGCAGCGCGATGCCGACTCCGGCGAGCAGTTCGTCGAAACGGCAGAAGCTCGCGTAATAGATGTACTTGTAATAATGGTGCATCCAGTAGCGCTCCCCCTCCACCACGTCCTGCCACAGCCAGGCCCGCGCCAGCATCCCGGCCCCGAAGGCCAGCGCGATGGCGAACCAGGCCAGGCGCAGCGAGCGTCCGAAAGCCGCGCCAAGCAGCGCCAGCGCCGGCACCAGCAGGTAGAACTGCTCCTCGATGGCGAGCGACCAGGAATGCGAGAAGGCGGTGCCCGGCTCCAGGTGGTGGTTCTGGATGAAGCTCAGGTATTTCCACAGCGGCAGCAGCGGCCCGTCGCCGCGGAAGGCCGGCCAGAGGAAGTACAGGGCCAGCACGACCCAGTAGTTCGGCAGGGTGCGCAGCAGGCGCCTGGCATAGAAGCGCGGCAGCGACAGCCCCTCGCCGCCGCGGATGGCCTTGAAGATCTGGTTGCCGATCAGGTAGCCCGACAGGGCGAAGAACAGGTCCACGCCGGCCCAGCCGATCTGTCCCACCCAGCCGAAGGTCGGCCGGTCGGTAACGAACAGCACGTAATGGTGCAGCACGACGAGGCTGACCGCGATCGCGCGCAGGGTGTCGAGGCCGTGGATGCGGGCGCCGCTCATGCTGGTCCTGGTCCGGAGAAAAGGTGGAAAGTGGCGGATCATGCCATGCCGGCCGATCGGGCGCCACCCTTCCTCCCGCATTGTCTTACGCATTGTCCTATAAAATATGGCCACCCCACTTTCCACCGGACCTACGCGCAATGACTTCCTCCCGCCAGTTTCAGTTCAAATCCGTCAACTACACGGGCATGGCCCCCGGCCCGCGCCTGATCATCATGGGCGCCACCCATGGCAACGAAGTCTGCGGCACCAAGGCGATCCAGCGTGTGATGGAGGACATTGACAGCGGCAAGCTGCACATCCAGGCCGGCAGCGTCACCTTCGTGCCGATCGTGAATCCGCTGGCCTATGCCAAGGGCGAGCGCAACGGCGACCGCAACCTGAACCGCGACCTGTTCCCGAAAGAGCACCCGCAGGACTTCGAGGACCGCGTCGGCAACTGGCTTTGCCCCCTGCTGGCCCAGCACGACGTGCTGCTCGACCTGCACTCCTTCAATGCGCCCGGCCAGCCTTTCGTGATGGTCGGCCCGGAGAACAATGAAGGCTCCCTGCAGCCCTTCCGCCACGCCGAACAGGAACGCGCCTGGGCGCTGCGCCTGGGCGTGCGCCGCTTCGTCGACGGCTGGTTGGCGACCTACGGTGCTGGCGTGCAACGCCGCTCGCGCGACGCCGACGAGCTCGAGACCGTGCTGCGCTACGGCGTCGGCACCACCGAATACATGCGCAGCACCGGCGGCTATGCGTTGACCCTGGAATGCGGCCAGCATGCCGACCCGCAGGCGCCGGAAGTGGCCTACCAGGCGATCATGAACACCCTCGCCTTCCACAAGCTGATCGACGCGCCGGAGCCGGCGCCCGCGCCCTTTGAAGAGATCGAGGCGCTGTCGATGGTGGTGGTGCACGACAAGCTGCACGAGGGCGACCATTTCACCCGCCAGTGGGCCAGTTTCGACCCGCTGAGCGAGGGCGAGCAGATCGGCGTGCGCGCCGACGGCACCCCGGTGGTGGCGGAATTCGGCGGACGCATCCTGTTCCCGGACGCGAAGGCGCTGGCCAACAAGGAGTGGTACTACCTCACCCGCCCAAACCCGGAGTTTGGCAAGTAAACCGACTCACACCGCGGGCTCAGGCCGGCGTCAGCACCTTGAGTAGTACGATACCGCCGGCGATCATGCCGATCGCCAGCAGGCGCAGGGCGCCGGCCGGCTCGCTCAAGAGCAGCATACCGAAAATGGCGGTGCCGATGGTGCCGATGCCGGTCCATACCGCGTAGGCCGTCCCCAGCGGCAGCTGGCGCAGGGCCAGGCCGAGCATGCCGACGCTGCCGGCCATGGTGACCAGCGTGAACACGGACGGCCACAGGCGGGTGAAGCCGGCGGTGTATTTCAGGCCGACCGCCCAGGCTATTTCGAGCAGCCCGGCGACGAACAGATAGATCCAACTCATGGTTTTCCTGGGGTGCGTAGGAGCGGCGCAGTATAGCAGCGAGCTTGCCGCGCCGAAAAACAGGACGGTCCCTGCACGAATTTTTCGAATATCGTAAGATGACGATATTCGGATCGTAAAAATCCGATATAAGAGGAGCTCATGGACATCGACGCGATCCACAAGGCGCTGGCCAATCCGGTCCGGCGCCAGATCCTGCAGATGCTGAAGGACCCGCAGCAGCACTTCGCCGAACAGGAGCACCCGCTCGACTTCGGCGTGTGCTGCAAGCTGATCGACCAGCGTACCGGCCTGTCGCAATCGACGGTGTCGGCCCACCTGGCGACCTTGCAGCGCGCGGGCCTGGTCAGCACGCGGCGCGTCGCCCAATGGGTTTTCTACCAACGCAACGAGGAGCTCATCCAGGCCTTCCTCGACCAACTGAATGACGGATTGTAGGAGTACCGAATGACGACAATGTTTGACCCGATCAAAGTGGGCGCCCTGGAGCTGCCGAACCGCATCGTGATGGCGCCGCTGACCCGTTCGCGCGCCGTGGGCGCCGGCCGCGTGCCGAACGCGCTGATGGCGGAGTACTACGTGCAGCGCGCCTCGGCCGGCCTGATCCTGTCCGAAGCCACCGCCGTCACCCCGATGGGCGTGGGCTATGCCGACACCCCGGGCATCTGGTCCGACGAGCAGGTGGAAGGCTGGAAGACCGTCACCGAGGCGGTGCACAAGGCCGGCGGGCGCATCTTCCTGCAGCTGTGGCACGTGGGCCGCATTTCCGACCCCGTGTTCCTGGACGGCGCCCTGCCCGTCGCGCCCTCGGCGGTGCAGCCCAAGGGCCACGTGAGCCTGGTGCGCCCGAAGCGCGAATACGCCACCCCGCGCGCGCTGGAAACGTCCGAGATCCCGGCCATCGTCGCGGCCTACCGCAAGGGCGCCGAGAACGCCAGGAAGGCCGGTTTCGACGGCGTCGAGATCCACGGCGCCAACGGCTACCTGCTCGACCAGTTCCTGCAGGATTCGACCAACCAGCGCACCGACCAGTACGGCGGCTCGGTGGAGAACCGCGCACGCCTGATGCTGGAAGTGACCGACGCCTGCATCGATGTCTGGGGCGCGGACCGCGTCGGCATGCACCTGGCGCCGCGCCGCGACGCCCACGACATGGGCGACTCCGACCCGGCCGCCACCTTCGGCTACGTGGCGCGCGAGCTGGGCAAGCGCAAGATCGCCTTCATCTGCGCCCGCGAGGCGATCGGCGAAGACAGCCTGCGCCCGCTTCTGAAGAAGGAGTTCGGCGGCGTCTACATCGCCAATGAAAAGCTGACCAAGGAAAGCGCCGAGCAGCTGATCTCATCCGGCGAAGCGGACGCCGTGGCCTTCGGCGTGTGGTTCATCGCCAACCCGGACCTGCCGAAGCGCCTTCAGGCCGGCGCGCCGCTGAATACCCCGAAGCCGGAGCTGTTCTACCATGCGACGGCGGAAGGCTATACGGATTACCCGGCGCTCTAAACCATCCACCGGTGCCTGGACGGGCCGCTACCCTCGCGGGTAGCGGCCCGTTCGCGTTGGGGGCGGCGAAGTGCGGAAAGCCCGTACGACCATCCTACAAATGGATATGTATGTGGTGAGAATGGCCCTGGGACCATGCTATTCTTGCGCGATTATTATTTTGCGCACACGCATGCGCTGTTGACAGAGGAGTCACCGTGAACTTTCCCGCACACCGCCTGATGGCCTTGGCCATCACTTCCGCCTTCGCCTTCGGCACCGCCGCGCAGGCTGCGGCGCCCGCCCGCGCCGAGAACGCCTACCTGTCGCAGGAAGACGCAGCCGCGCGTTCGGCGCGCGTGTCGAACGTGGACTATGTGCTGGACTTCACCCTGACCGGCAAGGAAAGCTTCGCCGGCACGACCACCGCCAGTTTCGACCTGAAGGACACCGACTCCGCCCTTACCCTCGACCTGAACAAGGCCACCGTCAAGTCGGTCACCGTCAACGGCAAGAAGGTGGACCCGCGCTACAACGGCTGGTTCATCACCATCGCGCCGCAGGACCTGGTCAAGGGCCGCAACACCGTGACCGTCGCCTACGAGCGCCTGCACAGCACCAACGGCGAAGGCCTGCACCGCATGGTCGACCCAGTGGATGGCCGGGTCTATACTTACTCGCACTTCGAGCCGGCCGCCGCGCATCAGATGTTCGCGGTGTTCGACCAGCCCGACCTGAAGGCCACCTACAGCGTCACCGTCAGCGCCCCGAGCGACTGGACCGTGGTCACCACCACGCGCGAGACCGCCGTCGCCGATGCCGGTGCAAGCAAGCGCTGGACCTTCAAGACCACGAAAAAGCTCAGTCCCTACAACTTCTCGCTGCACGCCGGTCCGTACAAGGTGTGGGAAGACAGCAGCGCGCGCTACCCGATGCGCCTGTTCGCGCGCCAGTCGGTCGCCTCGCAGGTGACGCCGGAAGACTGGTTCCGCTACACCAAGGCCGGCCTGGTGTTCTTCGAAGAATACTTCGGCATCCCCTACCAGTTCGAGAAGTACGACCAGCTGCTGGTGCCGGACTTCCTGTACGGCGCCATGGAAAACGCCGGCGCCGTTACCTTCGCCGAGGCGGGCTTCATGTACAAGGCCGCCATGACGGCCGAACAGAAGCAGCGCCTGGCCGCGGTGATCATGCACGAGATGGCGCACCAGTGGTTCGGTGACCTGGTCACCATGAAGTGGTGGAACGGCCTGTGGCTGAACGAGAGCTTCGCTTCCTTCATGGGCACCCTTGCCACGGCCGAGGCGACCGAGTTCAAGGACGCCTGGCAGTCCTTCTACCAGACCGGCAAGGGCGCCGCCTACGTGCAGGACCAGAAGGTCACCACCCACCCGATCGAGGTGCCGGTGCCCTCCTCGGCCAACGCCTTCGACAACATCGACGCGATCACCTATTCGAAGGGCGCCTCGACCCTGAAACAGCTGCGTCACCTGCTGGGCGAAGAGACCTTCCGCAAGGGCGTGCACAACTACCTGGTCAAGTACCAGTGGCGCAACGCCACCCTGCAGGACTTTGTCAAGAGTCTGGGTGATGCGGCGGGACGCGACCTGACCGGCTGGACCCAGGAGTGGCTGTACCAGCCGGGCGTGAACACCATCGAAGCGTCCTACACCTGCGGCGGCGGCAAGATAGCCGGTTTCACCCTGGCCCAGAGCGCGCCGAGCAAGGAACTGCCGACCCTGCGCGAACAGCGCGTGCAGGTCGCCGCCTTCAAGCTGGACGGCGGCAAGCTGTCGCTGCTGAAGAACGAAGCCGTCACCTACAAGGGCGCCAGGACCGCCGTGCCGGCGCTGAACGGCACCGCCTGCCCTGACCTGGTCTATCCGAACTACCAGGACTGGGGCTTCGTGAAGGTCCAGCTGGACAAGCGCTCCTTCGAGACCGCGCGCGCCAGCCTGGCCAAGGTCGAGGACCCGCTGCTGCGCTCGATGCTGTGGCAAAGCCTGTGGGACGGCGTGCGCGACGCCAGGCTGCCGCTGGACGAATTCATCAAGGTGGCCCTGAACAACGCGCCGCAGGAGCAGGACTACACCCTGCTGGGCGACGTGATCGGCAAGATCGTCGCATCGAAGGGCTACCTCGACGCCATGAACCTGAACAACGCCTACAGCAAACAGACCGCCAAGGCACTGGAAGACATGGCCTGGAACGGCGTCGTCGCCCACAAGGGCAACGACAACTTCCAGCGCCGCTGGTTCGGCGCCTACCTGAACCTGGCCAGCAGCGAAGCGGCGTTGAACCGCCTGGCGGGTCTCCTGGAGGGCAAGACCCCGAGCGAAGGCCTGCAGATCAACCAGGACCAGCGCTGGGCCATCATCGGCCGCCTGAACCGCTACAACCAACCCGGCGCCGCCGCGCTGGTGGAAGCCGAGAAGGCGCGCGACAAATCGGATACCGGCCTGGGCGCGGCCGTGGCGGCCCTCGCCAGCCGTCCGGACGCCAAGGCCAAGGCCGAGTGGCTGGGCACGATCGAGGACTTGAAGACCAAGCTGCCCTTCTCGCGCGTGCGCACCGCGATGCACACCATCTACCCGGCCGAGCAGGCCAAGCTGAGCGAGCAGACCGCCGCCAAGCGCCTGGCCAGCCTGCCTGCCCTCGACAAGGCGGCCGGCCCGGTCTACATGCGCTCCTACGCGACGAGCATGATCCCCGCCAGCTGCACGCCGCAAAGCGTGCAGCGCCTGCAGCGCGCGGCGAACAGCATGAAGGACCTGTCGGCCTTTACCCGCCGCTCGCTGCTCGACACCCTGCAGGAAGACCAGCGCTGCATCGCGATCAGGAAGGCGATGAACGCGCCGACGTCCTGAGCCCCGCATGCGCGCGCACGACGGCTTGATGGCGCGGCGCGCGCCGGGCTGGCCCCTCGCGGTCACGCTCGGCGCGCACCTGCTGCTGTCCTGGCTCTGGCTGTCGGCGTCGGCGCCCCGGCTGGAGGCCGCCGATCCCTTCGAGCGCGTGTTCAACCTGGTGCCGGTGCTGCGCCCGCCGCAGGCAAGGCCCCCGGCGGCGCGCATTCCGCCACCGTCCGATCCCCTGCGGCGCCCCAGGTCGGAAACGCTTGCGCCCACCGTTCCCCCCGCCGCATCCGTCCCGCTCCGGCAGGCGCCCGCCGCGCCGGACCCGGCCCTCTATGACGATCCCCTGGCGGAACGCCAGCTGGCCCCCGAGGCTGGAGCCCCTGAGACTGGCGCCAGTGTGTCCGGCCGGTCCGTGCGCCAGGCCGGCCCGGTCGACCATGCCCTGCGCGAGGGACAGCTCGCGCCGCTGGCGCCGTCGGACTCGAGATGGCAGCGCTTCAGCGAGCGCCTGGAGATGGCCCACAAGGATACTTCCCGCACCATGACCTCGGAAAGCTACACCACGCCCGACGGCGTCACCATCTACCGCTTCCGCCGCGGCGGCAAAGTGTATTGCCGCACCGGCGGAAGCGTGCGTCCGACGCCGAGCGCCCTCGACTACGTCCGCGACCGCGGCGGTTCGCTGCAGTTCGATACCCAGGGCGGCGAAGGCTCCGCGGGCATGGTGCCCTGTCCCAAATACGCGGCGTTCAAGCGCGACTGAGCGGCCCTATCGGCTCGGCCGGCAGGACTTGCCCTCGTACTGGTGCCGGTGCAGCACATAGGCCTTGCCGTTCCAGCGCTCGACCGGGAAACAGAAGCCGGGGCCGCCGACCTCGATGTCGGGCCAGCCGTCCTTCCCCTTGGTCGGCAGGAAGCCGGCCATGCCCGTCCCTCCCGCGAGCTTTTTCCAGCTGCCGTCCGCCTGTTTCGAGACCAGGGTGTATCCGGCCCCCGTGTGCCCGAAGCAATGGGTGCCGCCCTCGGTGATCAAGGCCTCCGGCCGGCCGTCGCCGTTCAGGTCGCGCACATCCGCAAGTTCTCCTGGGGAATAGCTGGGCGTCGGATCATCGCATTGGCGCCATTGCTTACCCTTCAGTGTGAACCCGGCCGCCTTGAAGGCGGCGGTTTCGTCCGCCGGGCTCAGTCCCGGGGCGGCAGCCTGGCACAGGCCGCAACAGGCAAGCATCGCCGTGGCGGCGATCAAGTGGGAGGTGTTCATGGGAATCTTCCTTTCCGCGCTGGGTGGAAGCCTCTTATTATGCTCCCGTCCGCCATAAACGTCTGGCGTTTCCCGCACCAGGATCGCCGACATGCTGCGCCGCCGCACCTAGGACCACGTGTTTGCCGGCGCCGACCTGGCCGGCAAGGCGAGACGCCTGCGCACCGAGGCCGGCGAGCAGGATGCCGAGCACCAGGCTGTGCTGGTCGAGCTCGATTGGGACACGGCCTGACGCATCCGCCCCGCGGCCCGTACAATAGCCGGATTGCGGCCGCGCGACGGGTTCGTGCGCCGCCAGACGAGGAATGACATTGGACTGGGATTATCCGCACCCCTTCATCTTGCCGGTGGTACCGCAAGCCGGCGACATCGATGGCCTGAACCACACCAACAACGCGGTCTACGTGCGCTGGTGCGAACAGGCCGGCTGGGCCCATTCGGAACAACTCGGCCTCTCGCTGGACGACTACCGGCGCCTGGACCGCGCCATGGCGATCCGGCGCGGCGAGTACGACTACCTGCTGCCGACCCTGCTCGGCGAGGCGCTGCTGCTGGCCACCTGGCTGGTCGGCGGCGACGGCAGGCTGGCCATGGAGCGCCGCTTCCAGCTGGTGCGCGAGCGCGACGGCGTCACCGTGCTGCGCGGGCGCTGGGACCTGGTCTGCATCGAGATCGCGAGCGGCCGCCCGCGACGCATGCCTGCCGAGTTCCTCGACGCCTACATGCCGGTGGTGGTGGCGCGCACCTGAGCGCCAGCCTGCACTGCGCCGCCTCAAGGGCGCGATTGAGCAAACCCGCATTGCGCAAGGGTCGACTGGCCCAGACTGTGGCTTGTCACCGCAACCCCTGCGAGGAAACGATGCGTCATTGCCTGCGACCCGATCTGCGTGCCCTTGGACTCCTGCTGGGCTGGCTGATGCTGGCGAGCGCGCTCGGCGGCTGCGGCCTGCGCGACGGCGTCAGCGAGGAACTGGTGGTGCCGGAGCTGGTGCGCACCCACTTGTACGTGGCTCCGCACGGTTCCGACAGCAATCCGGGCACCGAATCCGAACCCTTCCGCACCCTGGCGCGCGCCTCCCAGGTGGCGTCGCCGGGCACCACCGTGCATGTGGCGCCGGGCAGCTATTCGGGCGGACTGCGTACCGTCGCCAGCGGCACCGCCGAAGCGCGCATCGTCTACCAGTCCACCGAGCGCTGGGGCGCCCGCATCGTGCCGCAGCTCGACGCGCGCCAGAGCGCGGCCTGGGACAACCGCGGCAACTACGTCGATATCACCGGCTTCGAGATCGACGGCAGCCAGTACCAGAGCGGCATGAAATGGCTGACCGGCATCTACAACGGCGGCTCGCACGACAGCATCCGCGACAACCGCATCCACCACATCGCCACCGACGTGCCTTGCGAAAGCCGGGGCGGCGGCGGCATCGGCGTCGACAGCTACTACAAGGGCAAGGATAGCGAGGTCGCCGGCAACCACGTGCACGACATCGGCCCCATGGGCTGCGACACCGTGCACGGCATCTATGTCCACACCACGGCCAGCGTCCGCAACAACGTCGTCTACCGGGTCTCCGGCGCCGGCATCCATCTCTGGCACGACGCCAGCAAGGTCGCGATCCGCGCCAACACGGTCGCCGGCACGGGTGTGGGCATCGCCGTCGGCGGCGGCGAATTCATCCACAGCAAAGGACCGAACGACCACACCCACGTCAGCAACAACATCGTGGTCGACAATGGCGTGGGCATCCTGGAACACGGCCTGACGGGGCCGAACAACAGCTACAGGAACAACCTCGTCCATGGCAACTTCAAGGACGACTGGAAGCTGGCGGCCGGCCGCCACCATGCGGGCACGGTGAATGCGCCGCCGCAGTTCGTTGACTACGTCACGAACGGCACGCCGGATTTCCGGCTGCGTCCCGGCTCGCCCGCGATCGGGCAAGGCCTGAGCCTGGATGCGGCTGCGGGCGGCGCGGCGTCCGGGCAAGCCACCGCGGGCTCGGGCCTGCGGGCCTTGCGCAAAGTCGATATCGGCGCCCTGCCTTTCAGCGAGCCCTGAGGCGGCTCAGGCGCGCCTTGGCGTAGTGCTGCCCGCATCTGCGTCCCGGCGGATGTCTTACAGGATTTCCTGCACCAGTTCGGGCGGACGGCAAAGGCGGGTTCCCTTGGGTGTGACCACGAAAGGTCGGTTGATCAGCGCGGGATGGGCCACCATGGCGTCCAGCAGCGCCTCGTCGTCCAGCTCCGGCTTATCCAGGCCGAGTTCACCGTAGATGGCTTCCTTGCTGCGGATCGCCTCGCGCACTGTCAGGCCGGCGTCGGCGATCACGCGGCGCAAGGCCTCGCGCGAGGGCGGCTGCGACAGATACTCGATCACGGCCGGCGCATGGCCGGCGGCGCGGATCGCTTCCAGGGCGCCACGTGAGTTGCTGCAGCGGGGATTGTGATAAATCGTGATAACCATCTTCGTAACATTGCACCTGAAAAAGCGGCATGATAACCACAGTGCATGGACCGTACCAGCTTTTTTGCTTGTTCCTCCCGCTCGAGCCCGCTAGAATTCCTCGCTTATTTTCTATGACGTAATGATTGCTGCTCCGTATTAATACTTCATTACGCCGCACCGGAGAGTTCATGAGCGATTACCTGCTGCGTCCCGCAGCCTTGCCCACCTGGGGCCAGCGCACCGCGCTGCGCCTGCTGACTCTGCTTGGCTGGAGCGTGCATTTCAAACCCCTGCCGGGCCCGCACGGCATCGCGGTGGTCTATCCGCACACCTCGAACTGGGATTTCCTGATCGGGCTGCTCGGCAAGTGGGCGGTCGGCCTGCAATTCCGCTGGCTGGCCAAGGATTCGCTGTTCCGCGGCGTGATGGGGCGCGTGATGCGCTACTGGGGCGGCATCGCCGTCGACCGCAGCGCGCCGATGGGCGCCACCCGCCACCTGGCGCAGCAGATGCTGGCGTCGAACTGGTGCTGGGTCGCGATCACGCCGGAAGGCACGCGCGGCTACCGTCCGCACTGGAAGAGCGGCTTCTACCACCTGGCCCAGGCCGCCAAGGTGCCGGTGCTGCTGGTCGCCCTCGACTACAAGAAGAAGGAATTGCGCGTGGTCGACACGCTGGAGCTCTCCGGCGACAGCGAGCGCGACATGGCCGTCATCCGCCGCGTCTACGCCGATTGCCAGGCCCTGTATCCGCAGCACGCTGCGCCGGTCCGGCTGGTCGAGCGCGGCAACGGGCAAGGCAATGGGGAAGCCGAGCGCAAGTGCGCCTGAAGGACCTTGCGAGCAGTGAACGAGCGCCGGCATGACCGGCGCTTTTTCTTGCGGGGGCTAAGTACTCGACAAGAAATAAATGTGAGTTTTGGCGAACAGAACCGGAGGTGCGGCTTGCCGATGCGATGCAAGGCGGCGAGTGCGCCGCAGTGCGAGCACTGCAAGCAGGAGCCAACGCAGCAGCGCGCCGGTTATGGCAGCCAAAAACACATTTATTTATTGGCGAGTACTTAAAATCTCACCCCGACCGCGAACGAGGCCGTATCGCGGTCAGCCGCCGGGTTGTAATCCCCTCCCCACACCGGCGCATACCCCAGCTCCGCCAGGTAGCGCTTGCGGTACTCGAAGCGTAAACCGAGGGTCAGCGACTTGCGTCCCTCATTCAGCAGGAAGTCTCCCGACCAGCCCTTCACGTCGTGCACGAACAGGGCGGTGGCGTTGCCGGCCAATTGCGGCAGCAGCGCCGGCAAGCGCAGGTCCAGGCGCGCCCGGTAGCCCCAGGCATTGGCCGTGGCGTAGCCGCGCAGGCTGCACTGGCGCGCCGCATTGCCGGTGTTGACCGCGCAGGCGCCGTTGATCGGCCCCACCCCGAAGATGTCGGCGCGTCCGTAGCGCAGCACGGCCTGGTCCGGCAACCCGGCCGCATGCTTGCCGACCGCCTCCAGCACTACCATCAGGGGCATGCCCGCCAAGGTCCATTCCTGGCGCACGCCGGCCTGGGCCTGCCACATGCCGTACACGTCGTAGCCATGGAAAACGGCGCCCGGCGTCACCGCATTGGCGCGCGCGCGCAGCAGCGAAGGCGCGCTCGCGCTCAGGAAAGGCGGCAGCACGTCGCCGGGCGCCAGCATGAAGGGCGTCTCCGGCCGGTACGAGACCTCGCCCAGCAGGCTGGTGGCGCCGCGCTTGTGATGGAGCGTGAGGGCCGTGATGCGCAGGCCTTCGGGATATTCGGTGAAATACGCCATGTTGCGCCCGTCCGGGTCGCCGGGAATCAGCGCCGGTCCCGTCGGACGGGTGCTGCGCCGCAGGCCGGGCAGCGCGGTGCGCGAGTTGTAGCGCGCGTGATAGAACCCGAGGTCGAGCCCGAGCCGCTCCACGCGCCAGGTCAGGCCGGCGCCGAATTCGTGCGCTTCGGGCTTGGGCGTCGGCAGCCGCTTCTGGTAAGCGCCCAGCGGAATGCGCGCGCGGTCGCTGACGGCCGGCTGTCCGCTCATCACCCGGTCGCAGCCGTCCACCAGGTAGTCGCTCATCGACCACAGGCTGCCGCACATGTCGAGGGCGGCCGGCCGGAAGCGCGTCTGGTAATAGGCTTCCAGGCCCAGGCCCAGGCCCGGTCCCATGCCAAACCCCGGCTCGATGCGCCAGAACAGCATCTGGCGCGGGGCCATCGCCTCGGCCTGCACGGCGCCGGCACGGCGCAGGCCCGGCAGGTCGCGCGGATTCAGCGCCTCCACGCCGCCCGGCGTGATCGAACGTGTGCCCCAACCGAGCGACTGCTGGCCGATGCGCCCCAGCACGGGCATGCCGCCCCACTGTGCGGTGCCCTGCACGTAGGCGTCCAGCAGGGCCACGCCGGAAAAGCGCGACAGCCGCGGCGCCCCGGCGTCGCTCAGGGGCGCGCCGGCGCGGTAGCCGTTGGCGACGTTGCCCCAGGGCCGGGCGTCGCCGCGCAGGCCGAAGTCGCGCCAGGCCTTCACGCGCAGCACGGCCGACAGCGCCCCTTCCTTGGCCGAGAGCTCGAACAGGCCCTTGAGTGCGCGCGAGGCCTCGTCCCAGCGCGCGTAATTGGTATTCGCGTCGTCGGCGTTGCCGCCGCTGCCATCGCCGCTCAGGCCGATGGCGGCGGCGTTCATGCCGGTGAGCAGGTCGGGATCGCGCGCCTGGGTGCGCAGCACTTCTCCGTAGGTGATCCTGCCGCTGACCTGGATGTCGGCGCCCAGGGCGGGCGCGGCGGCCAGGCCGGCAAGGCTGGCGACGGAGGCGGCCAGCGGCGCCAGTGAGAAGGGAATGCGGAATACGGGGGCAATGTGCCGGGTCATTGTCTTACCTTCGTCTTGTTCGGCCCCGTCCGGGCGGCATGGGTAATCTTGATGCCTCGCCGAAACAATCCTAGTAGGCCACTTGCCCTCGGTCAATACAAAACTAGTCGAGCACTTGTCCTTGGTCAATACAAAGCGGGAATCGCCTTTGGGTCATACGCAGCCGCCGGCGCCGGCACCCGGGCGCGCCGGCAAACGATGCCGCCCGACCGCGAGCGTGGCGGGGCTCACGCCGCCAGGCGCTGCCAGGCCGTGGCCGCGCTGAGGAAGACTTCGCCGTTCAAGGCTGCGAGCAATTCGCTCTGCTTCAGCCGGTCCATGACCGGCCCCTTGACCTCGGCCAGGTGCAGCTGCACGCCGCGCCCGCGCAGCGAAGCGTTCAGTTCCACGAGCCCGAACAGCGCCGTGGTGTCGATCGCGTTCACCGCCGACAACACCAGCACCAGGTGGCGCGTGCCGGGACGCTCCGCCAGTTCCTCTTCGATGCGCTCGTTGACCGCCTCGACGTTGCCGAAGAACAGGCCGGCGTCGATGCGCAGCATCAGCAGGCCAGGCGCGGTATCGGTCGAGAAACGGTCCACGTTGCGGAAATGCTCGCTGCCGGGAATCCGGCCCAGCACGGCGATGTGCGGACGGCTGGCGCGCCAGATCAGCGCGCCGATCGATAGCGCCACCCCGATCACCACGCCCGCCTCGACGCCGAACACCAGCACGCCGCCGGCCGTGGCCAGCAGCGCCGCCGCGTCGGCGCGGTCGTAGCGCCACGCCGTGCGCAGGGTCGACAGGTCGAGCATGCCCAGCACCGCCACGATGATGGTGGCGGCCAGGGTCGGCAGCGGCAGCAGCGCCAGCCAGCCGGTCGGCGCCACCAGGGCCACGGCCAGCAAAGCGGCCGTGATGAGGCTGGCCAGCTGGCTGTTGGCGCCGGCCGCGAAGTTGACCGCCGAGCGGGAAATGCTGCCGGTGACCGGGAAGCCGCCCGACAGCGCGCTGCCGAGGTTGGCCGCGCCCAGGCCGATCAGCTCGCGGTTGCTGACCAGCTTTTCAGGGCGCTTGAGGGCGAGCGCCTGGGCGCCCGACATGCTGATCAGGAACACCATGAAGCCGATCAGGAGGGCCGGCTTGAGCAGCTGCTCCCAGTGCGCGCTGGAAGTGGCCAGGTGCAGGCCGGGCAGGCCGGCCGGCACTTCGCCGGTGACCGCGATGCCCAGCTGGTCCGGCCCAAGCGCCGCCATGAGGGCCGTCGCGCCCACCACCACGGCCATGGGCGCCAGCTTGGCGCCGATGTCGGCCGCTACCGGGGGCAGGCCCAGGCGGCGCAGCAGCGGCGCCAGCCAGGAGCGCGCGGCGAACAGCAGCAGCAGCGAAGCGAGGCCCAGCGCCGCACTGGGCGCGTGCAGCGACGGCGGCAAGCCGCCCAGCAGCGGGCGCACCTGGCCCCAGGCGATCACGATCGCGGAACCGATCGTGAAGCCGCTCATCACGGGACGGGAAAAGAAGTTGGCCAGGAAGCCGATGCGCAGCAGGCCGCAGGCCAGCAGCACCGCGCCCGCCAGCAGGGCCAGCTGGGCCGCCAGCACGCCGTGGAGGGCGCTGCCGGGCGCCGCCAGCGGGGCCAGGCTCGAGGCCGTCATGAGGGAGACGATGGCCATCGGGCCGACCGACTGGGTGCTGCTGGTGCCGAACAGGGCGTACAGGACCGGCGGGACGATGCTCGCGTAGATGCCCGCCACCGGCGGCAGGCCCGCCACCAGCGCGTAGGCCATGCCCTGCGGGATCATCATCATCGCCACCACGATGCCGGCGCTGATGTCGCCCGGCAGCATGGCGCGCCGGTACTGCCGCAACCATTGAAGCATGAGAGAACCCGAAAACTTGCTTGGGTGAAAACCGCTAGCCTAGCATACGCATCGCCACATCGCCATTCATTGCATGGCCAGCTCCACGCAGTTGCGCCCCGCCCGCTTGGCGCGCGCCAGCGCGGCGTTCACGCGCACGGCCAGCGAGTCGCCGCTTTCCGATTCGCCCAGCTGGGCCACGCCCAGGCTGACGGTGAGGTGGTCGCAGCCGGGGATCTCGGCCTGCCCGATGGCCGCGCGCAGCTTTTCCGCCATCTTGAGGCCGTCGATCGCGCTGGTGTGCGGCGCGATCACCAGGAATTCCTCGCCGCCCGAGCGCACCAGCACGTCGCTCGAACGCAGCAGGGCCTTGGCGGTGTCGGCCACGGTGCGCAGGGCGATGTCGCCGACCGGATGGCCGTAAGTGTCGTTGATGTTGCTGAAGCGGTCGATGTCGAAGCCGATCAGCGCCAGCGGCAGGCGGTAGCGGCGCGCGCGCTTGATCTCCTGCTCCAGCAGCGCTTCGCCGTGGCGGCGGTTGGCGACATGGGTCAGCGCATCGGTGGTCGCCAGGTGGGTCACCCTCCCCACCAGGGCCTCGTTCTCGCGCGCCATCTCCGCCATGCGCAGCCCGAAGGCCGCCAGCCTGGCCAGGTCGCCGAAGGCGTCCAGCTCGGCCTGAGAGAACATGCGCGCCTGCCCGAACAGCAGGCACAGCGAACCGCGCGGCGCACCGGGCCCCTGGGCCGGAATCGGCAGCCCCACCACCATCTCGACCCCATGGCCGCGCAGGCTCGCGGCCAGCTCCGGCTCACCCGCCTTGTCGAGGGCATCGAGCAGGGTGAATTCGCCGCTGGCCGCCGCCAGCAGTCCGGGGAAGGCGTGGCGCAGCGGCGAGTGCAGCAGCTTGTCGCCGCGCAGCAGCAGCGGCGCCAGCTGCAGCCTGGTTGCGCCCTGCTCCGCTTCCAGGTGCAGGTCGCCGTCGCGCAGGTGGAACATGGCGGCATGCACCACACCCGGCCAGCCCGCCAGCGCCTCGCACAGGCGCTCCGCGAAACGCAGGCTGTCGTCGGATTCCTCGAGCGCGCGCTGGCTCGCGGTGCGCAGCGCCAGCAGGGCATGCAGCCCTGTTTCGCACGGCGTCGGCTCCGCGGGACGCGCGAAACCGCGCGCCAGGCGCTCCGCCAGCACGGCGCGCAATGCGGGCGCATCGAGCGGGCCGATGGCGTAGTCGATCGGGCCGAAGGCCATCAGCGAGGGCAGCCAGCGCGCATTCGTGAAGGGGCAGAGCACGAACACCGGTGCGCCGCCGCGCGCGGCCACCAGCTCGCCCAGGGCCGCCAGGTCCAGTCCCAGTTCGAAGCGTTCCAGGTCCAGCACCAGCAGGCCGGCCGGCTCGCGCGCCAGGTAAGCCGCCGCCTGCTGGGCGCTGTCGGCCACGCGCAGCTGTCCGAACAGGCCGGCGCAGGCCTCCTTGAAAGCGGCGCGGCGCTGGCCGGCCGGGTTGACGTAAAGACCGCTGACGTAAAGACCGCCGACGTATAGACCGCTCGCGTGGTCGGGCGCGCCGTCCTGCTGAGACATCCTGTTCTCTCCCCTGTTCGAAACTGGCCAAGTTTGCCAGAAAGCTTACCCATGGGATAGCGGAAATGTGTCACTGTGTGTGGAAGCGCACCGTCCGCACGCCCCGTGCATTGAATACTTCCCGGGTGATCTACCCAGCGGACAGGAGAAACGCGATGGCACAGCAGGACGATACGGCGAACAAGCAGAAGGCGATCCAGAGCCGGCAAGACCAGCTCGACGGCAACATGCAGAAGGAAGAGAGCAAGGACCCGGTGCAGACCGGCATCCGGCAGCCGGTGCCGCCAATGCCCCAGCAGCACCTGGCCAAGCCGGGCCTGGAAGCCCAGATGGACCTGAAGCCGAAATTCCTGGCCGAGCAGTATAAAGGCAGCGGCAAGCTGCAAGGCATGACCGCGATCGTCACCGGCGGCGACTCCGGCATCGGGCGCGCGGTGGCCGTGCTGTTCGCGCGCGAGGGCGCCGACGTCGCCATCCTCTACCTGAACGAGCACGAGGACGCCGCCGAGACCCAGCGCTACGTCGAGCTCGAAGGCCGGCGCTGCGTGACCGTCGCTGGCGATGTCAAGGACGAAGCCTTCTGCAAGGATGCCGTGGACAAGATCGTGGCCGAATTCGGACGCCTCGACATCCTGGTCAACAACGCGGCCTTCCAGGAACACGCCAACTCGCTGCTCGACATCACCGAGGAGCGCCTGGACGAGACCTTCCGCACCAATATCTACGGCTACTTCCACATGGCCAAGGCGGCCCTGCCCCACCTGAAGCGCGGCGCCTCGATCATCAACACCGGCTCGGTCACCGGCCTGAAGGGCTCGAAAAAGCTGCTCGACTACTCGGCCACCAAGGGCGCGATCCACGCCTTCACCATGTCGCTGGCGGCCAGCCTGATCGAGCAAGGCATCCGCGTCAACGCGGTGGCCCCGGGCCCGGTCTGGACCCCGCTCAACCCGGCCGACCAGACGCCCGAACAGATCAAGGAATTCGGCGCCAGCACCACCTTCAAGCGCCCGGCCCAGCCGGAAGAGCTGTCGCCGGCCTACGTATTCCTGGCCTCGCCGGTGTGCTCAGGCTACATCACCGGCGTGGTGCTGCCGATTACCGGCGTGGTGGGCGAATAAGGAGATCCTATGGCGCGCAGCATGTGGAAAGGGGCGATCAGTTTCGGACTGGTCCACATTCCCGTCGAGATGTATGCGGCAGTCGACAACAAGGGGCTCGACCTGACCATGCTCGACCGGCGCGACTTTTCGCCGGTCGGCTTCAAGCGCTACAACAAGGGCAACAACAAGGAAGTCTCCTGGGACGACATCGTCAAGGGCTACGAGTATTCGTCCGGCGAATACGTGGTGCTGTCCGACGAGGACCTGCGCCGCGCCAACCCGGAAGCCACCCAGACCATCGACATCCTGGCCTTCGTCGACGCCGAGGAAGTCCCGCTGATCTACTACGAGCAGCCCTACTACCTCGCGCCCGGCAAGGGCGGCGACAAGGTCTATGCGCTGCTGCGCGAGACCTTGAAGAAGGCCGGCAAGATCGGCATCGCCAACGTCGTCATCCGCGTCAAGCAGCACCTTGCGGCGCTGGTCTGCGTGGGCGACACCATCGTCCTCAACACCTTGCGCTATGCCGACGAGATCCGCGAGACCGACGCCCTGAAGATTCCGCCCAAGACCGGCAAGGGCGCGGTCAGCGACAAGGAACTCAAGATGGCGATGGCCCTGGTGCAGGGCATGAGCGAGGACTGGGATCCGGAGCAGTACCACGACACCTACCGCGAGGACGTGCTGGCCCTGATCGAGAAGAAGGTCAAGGCCAAGCAGACCAAGACCATCACCATGCCCGAACCCGAAAAGGAAAAGCGCGAGTCCGGCAAGGTGATCGACCTGGTCGCCCTGCTCCAGGCCAGTCTGGGCAAGAAGCCGGGCAAGGCGGCCGCCGACGACGAGGACGACGACGAACCGCCGCCGCGCAAGTCGCGCAAGCCCGAAGCCGGCGAGGACGAGGAAGAGGAAGCGCCGCGTGCGCGCAAGGCGCCGGCGCACAGTACCGAGCGCGTCGCCGCCAAGCGCACGAGCGCCGCCCGGAAGCCCGCCGCCAAGCCCGCTGCCAGGAAGAGCGCGAAATCCGCACCCGCCGCCAAGGCGCCGGCGCGCCGCAGGAAGGCCGCCTGAAGGATGGATGGATTCCTCGACTTTCTTCAATGGCCCGCCATGGCGGTCACCCTGTTCGCCGCCTACCTGATCGGCTCCAAGCGCCCGGAGCGGCGCGTGTTCGGCTTCTCGATGTTCATCCTCAGCAATGTGCTGTGGATCGTCTGGGGCTGGCACGACGAAGCCTGGGCCTTGATTACCCTGCAGGTAGCCTTGATGGCGATGAATGTGCGCGGCATCTTCAAGAACGAAGAATAGCCGCCAGCACAAATCCGGCCCGGAGGATTGTAAAAAACTATCAATTTAATTAAGGCAATTAGCTTTTTCTTTATTGCTGATCCGCCTAGAATCTCCTCCATTGTCCTTCACACAATCGAGGAGTTTCCTGATGACCCCAACCCGCCTGAGCACCGCTTCCGGCATTCCCGTCGACGACAACCAGAACTCGCTGAGCGCCGGCGGCCGCGGTCCGCTGCTGCTGCAGGACTTCCACCTGATCGAGAAGCTCCAGCACTTCAACCGTGAACGCATTCCGGAGCGCGTGGTGCACGCCAAGGGGTCGGGCGCCTACGGGACCTTCACCGTCACCCACGACCTGCGTCCCTTCACCAAGGCCGCGCTGTTCGCGGAAATTGGCAAGCAGACCCCGGTATTCCTGCGCTTCTCGACCGTCGGCGGCGAGAAAGGCAGCGCCGACACCGAGCGCGACCCGCGCGGCTTCGCCCTGCGTTTCTACACCGAGGAAGGCAACTGGGACCTGGTCGGCAACAACACCCCGGTGTTCTTCATCAAGGACCCGATCAACTTCCCGGACTTCATCCACACCCAGAAGCGCGACCCGCAGACCAACCTCAAGTCGGCCAACATGATGTTCGACTTCTGGAGCAAGGCGCCGGAAAGCCTGCACCAGGTGACGATCCTGTTCTCGGACCGGGGCACCCCGGACGGCTACCGTCACATGGACGGTTTCGGCAGCCACACCTACAGCCTGGTCAATGCCGGCGGCGAGCGCCATTACGTGAAGTGGCACTTCAAGACCCGCCAGGGCATCAGGAACCTGAGCGCGGCGGAGGCGGTCCGCATCGCGGGAACGGACCCGGACTACGCGCAGCGCGACCTGTTCGCGGCGATCGCGCGCGGCGAGTTTCCTCAGTGGGACGTCAAGGTGCAGGTGGCGACCGAGGCCCAACTGGCGGACTGGAGCCAGCGTACCGGCTGGAATCCCTTCGACCTGACCAAGGTCTGGCCGCACGCCGACTTCCCGACCCTGCCGGTGGGCGTGCTGGAACTGAACCGCAATCCGCAGAACTACCACGCCGAAGTCGAACAGGCCGCCTTCTCGCCGGCCAATGTGGTGCCGGGCATGGGCTATTCACCCGACAAGATGCTGCAGGGCCGCCTGTTCGCCTACCACGACGCCCAGCTCTACCGCGTCGGCACCAACCACCAGCACCTGCCGGTGAACGCCCCGCGCTGTCCCTTCCACAACCACCAGCGCGACGGCGCGATGGCGGTCGCCAACGGCGGCGCGGCGCGCAACTACCACACCCTGGACGCCGTGGGCCGCGGCGCCACCGGCATGGGGCATGGCGAACCCGAACTCGCGCTCGAGGGCAATGCGGGGCGCTTCGACTTCCGCGGCCAGGAAGACGACTTCACCCAGGCCGGCAAGCTGTTCCGCCTGATGACGGCGCAGGAGCGCCAGAACCTGTGCGACAACCTCGCGGGGCCGCTGAGCCAGGTGGACGCCCAGATCCTGGAGCGCCAGCTGGGGCATTTCGACAAGGCCGATCCCGCGTATGGGCGCGGTGTCAGGGCCGCGCTCGAGGCCCTGGGGCGCAAGGTCGACTGAGGCTTCAGGGCATGCGCCGCCGGACCGACATCGGGATACCGCCGTCCGGTCGGGCCGGGACGCGGTAGCGCAATCCGTCGCCCTGCAGCTCGAAGCTGCGGCGCTGCACCGTGCCTTCCCGGTTGGGGAAGGACGCGGTCACTGAGCCTGACGGCAACGTTCTCTCATTCACCTAGCCCTAGAACCGCCGTCCCGGCGAAGGCCGGGACCCAAGTTCCTTGAGCCGCCCAGGTGCGCGCAAATAGCACGACCCGCATGCAAACCTGGATCCCGGCCTCCGCCGGGATGACGTGCCAGGGGCGCGGGGCGCGATGCGCGATGGGCATCGACAGCGTGCTCATGTGCGCCTACGGCTCGAACCCCATCTTCTTCATCGCCTTCGCCAGGGTCTTGGCCGCCTTCGCATACCCCTCCCACGGCGTGTTCCCCGTATCCAGCCGCGTGTGCACATTCGTGATGTCCCACTGCGTGCTCGATGTCAGCCCTTCCAGCTCGTCCCAGGCCAGCGGCACCGAGATGCCCAGTCCCGGCCGCACCCGCGCCGACCAGGCGCACACGGTGGTCGCGCCCTGGCCGTTGCGCAGGTAGTCGATGAAGATCTTGCCGACCCGGTTCTTCGGTCCGCTCTTGAACGCGAAGCGCTCGGGGAACACGGTGGCCAGGTGCTTCACGATCGCCTGCGAGAAGCCTTTCAAGGTATCCCAGTCGTAGCCGCCCTTGACCGGCACCACGATGTGCAGTCCCTTGCCGCCGCTGGTCTTGAGGAAGGACGGCAAGCCCAGCTCGTCGAGGAAGGCGTGCATCAGCTGGGCCGCCTCCTGCATCGTGTGCCACTCCACGCCCTCGCCGGGGTCGAGGTCGAACACCATGCGGTCCGGCGTGGCGTAGGCCTTGCGCGTGGCGTTCTGGGTATGGATCTCGACCACGTTGAACTGCGCCGCCGAGAGAATGCCCTGGACGCTGGCGATCTCCAGGAAGGGCTGGTGCTCGGGGTCGAGCTCCTCGGGCATGTTCTTCACGCCCGGCAGCTTGCTCACGTCGGCGTGCTTCTGGAAAAACAGCTCTCCGCCCACACCCTCGGGGGCGCGCACCAGTGACACGGGACGCGCCTTCAGGTGCTCCATCATCAGTTCGCCCACCAGCGCGTAGTAGCGAATCAGGTCCAGCTTGGTGGATCCGGTCTGCTTGTCGATCACACGGTCGGGATTGGTCACCTTCATGGTCGCCGGCAGCTTGCTGGTCACGCTCTCCTGCATGTCCTTCTCCCTCTCTTTCGTCGCCTCCGCTTTTGCCCCGGCCTCCGGGCTGATGTGCTTGGGCAGTTCGCGGGTGATGTTCCTGGCCGGCTTGTCCTTGCGCAGGCCCTGGAATACCGGATGCCGGATCGAACCGGTGGCGGTCCATTCCGAGAAGCTCACTTCCGCCACCAGGGTCGGCTTGACCCAATGGTGCTTGCGCCCCGGTACCGAGCGTGGCGGGAAGGGGCTGTCGCCGGTGCGCAGCTTTTCCAGCTGGGCGCTGATCGACTTGAGCGAAGCATGGTTGAAGCCCGAGCCGACATTGCCCACGTAGCGCAAGACGCCGTCCTTGTCATGCACGCCCAGCAGCAGCGAGCCGACGCCGGTGCGCGAACCCTTGGGATCGGTGAAGCCGCCGATCACGAACTCCTGGCGCGAGCCGCATTTGAGCTTGATCCATTCGGGCGAGCGTGCCGACACGTAGCGCGAGCCGCGGCGCTTGCCGATCACGCCCTCCAGCCCGATCTGGCAGGCGGCCGCCACCAGCTCGCCGGGGTCGGTGCCGAATTCGGCGGAGAAGCGCACCCGCCCCGCTTCGTGGCCCACCAGCGCCTTTTCAAGCAGCGCGCGCCGTTCGACCAGGGGCACGTCGCGCAGGTCATGGCCGTCGAAGTAAGGTGCGTCGAACAGGAAGTACAGGATCTCGGCCCCGCGCGTGCCGTCGAAGGCCAGCTGCAGCATCCCGAAGTTGGACTTGCCGGTCTCGTCGTGCACCACGATCTCGCCGTCGTACCAGCCGTCCGGCAGCTGCATGCGCTCGATCTCTTCCTTGAGCGGCAGCAGGCGCTCGGTCCAGTCGTTGGCATTGCGGGTGATCAGGCGCACGACGCCGTCCTCGATACGCGCCAGCATGCGGTAGCCGTCGAACTTCACCTCGAACACCCAGTCCTCCGGGTCGGACGGCGGCGCGTCGACCAGGGTCGCCAGCTCGGGCTGGAATTTCTCCGGCAGCGCGGCCTTTACCGCGCCCTCGGGCATCGCGAGGATGCCGTGCCGCTTGGCGGGGCCGGCTTTTTTCGCCACCGCCTTCTTCGCCGCGGCTTTCGTGCCTACGGTTTTCTTCGCCGCGGCCTCGGTCGCGGCGGCCGTCTTCGCCGCCGCCTTCTTCGCGCTGGCGCGCCTGGCCGGTGGCGCTTCCTCTTCTTCCTCCTGCAATGCCTGGACCTTGCGCTCGGCTGGACGCTCGGGCATGGGCAAGGCCTTGACGCTGTCCGGCATCTCGTCGACCACCGAGAATTCCTCGCTCGAGCGCGCGTAGTCGTCCTTCTCCTTGATCAGGAGCCAGGGCTCCTGGCGCTCGTCCTCGTGGCCCTTGAGGCGCACCAGGGTCCAGCGGCCGTGCATCTTGTGGCCGTGCATCTCGAACTTGATGCTGCCCTTGGCGAAGCCCTTGTGGGGGTCTTCCAGCGGGGTCCAGGTGCCCTTGTCCCAGATGATGACCTTACCGGCGCCATATTGATTCTCTGGAATAACGCCTTCGAAATCGGCATAGGAGATCGGGTGGTCCTCGACATGCACGGCCATGCGCTTGTCGCGCGAATCGTAACTGGGCCCCTTCGGCACGGCCCAGCTTTTCATGGTGCCGTCCAGCTCCAGGCGCAAGTCGTAGTGTAGGCGGCTGGCCCAGTGTTTCTGGATGACGAAGGTCAAGGCATCGGGACTGGCTTCCCCGCCCTCCGCAGGTTCCGATGTAATCGAGAAATTGCGCTTGGCTTTGTAGAGTTTGAGCGCGTCAGGCATGGTGGCAGCTCCGGCAGGTCGATGTCCCGAGTCTAGGCGGGGCAGGCCGGCGCGACTGTTCGGCAGCGAACCATTCCCGCGCCGGCGTTGCCGCGCCGGCCATTTGTAAGCGCTTGTAAATGCGCGCCACCCGCGTCAACCGTGAGCGAAGCGTCCACGTTGATGACGCAGTAACACGGGAATGCCTCCCATCTTTCATCAACGAAAACGAAGGAATGACACTATGAGCAAAATCGTCGCCACCCTGTTCGCCGGCCTGTTCGCTACTTCCGTGTTCGCCCAGACTCCCGCCGCCACCAGCACCGCCGCCACCACCCCCGAAGCCAAGGCCGAAGCCAAGGCGGAAAAGAAAGAGGCGAAGGCCGAGGCCAAGCACGACAAGAAGGTCGCGAAGGCTGATGCCAAGGCCGACAAGGCCGCGGCCAAGGCTGACAAGGCCGCCGACAAGGCCGATGCAAAGGTCGAGAAGGCCGATGCGCAGGCGGAGAAAGCCGTCGACAAGGCGGATGCAAAGGTGGAAAAGACCACCGAGAAAGCTGAAGCAAAGGCGGACAAAGTCGCCGCCAAGGCCGAAGCCCAACACAAATAACAATCCCCGAGAGCTCAAGTCCCCCTCGCTCGGGCTCCACCATATCTTGGCGAAGGCAGGGTCCGCCCTGCCTTCGCACCTGTTTTTTCCGGCTTTTCGGGCTCTCCTTCGCTCTCCCCTTCGCTCTCCCCTCCGCGCCTGTCGCCGTCCTGCGCGCCTGTTCTACAATGGGGTTTTGCCCGCCGCGAAAGGACCCCATGCACCGAATCGTCTTCCTCGACCGCGACAGCCTGATCGCCGACGTGCGCAAGCCCGCCTTCGCCCATGCGTGGGAGGACCACGCCGCCACCGCCGAGCAGGACGTGGTGAAACGCCTGCGCGGGGCCGCCGTGGCCGTCACCAACAAGGTGCCGCTGCGCGCCTCCGCCATCGCGCAGTTGCCGGAGCTGGAGATGGTCGCGATCGCCGCCACCGGCAGCGACAACGTCGACCTGGCCGCCTGCCGCGCACGCGGGATCGTGGTGTCGAACATCCGCAATTATTCGACCGTATCGGTGCCGGAACACTGTTTTGCGCTGCTGCTGGCCTTGCGCCGCAACCTGCGCGCCTACATCGCCGACGTCGAGGCCGGGCAATGGGAACGCTCCACGCGCTTTTGCCTGCTCGACCATCCGATCGGCGACCTGGCCGGCAGCCGCCTCGGCATCGTCGGCTACGGTGCGCTCGGCAAGCAGGTGGCGCACCTGGCGCGCGCCTTCGGCATGGAGGTGTGCGCGAGCTCGCGCTCGCCGATCACCGATCCCGGTGTCCGGCAGCTCGAACTGGACGAACTGCTGCGCACCGCGAGCGTGATCAGCCTGCACCTGCCGCTGACGGAACAGACGCGCCACCTGATCGGGGCGCGCGAGCTGGGACTGATGCGGCGCGACGCCCTGCTCATCAACACCGCGCGGGGCGGCCTGGTCGACGAGGCGGCGCTGGCCGAGGCCCTGCGGGAGGGACGGATCGGCGGCGCCGGTTTCGACGTGTTGAGCAAGGAACCCCCCTTGCCCGACAACCCGCTGCTGCGCCTGCGCTCCCCGAACTTCATTCTCACGCCCCATGTGGCCTGGGCCAGCGGCGGCGCGATGCAGCGGCTGGCCGACATGCTCATCGACAATATCGAAGCCTGGGAAGCGGGCCAGCCGCGCAATGTACTCTAAGAAAGTTCAGGCCATCAGCGGTCGGTCGTCGCATCGATGCTGTAGCCGGTGACGCGCCAGGCGCCGTCCTTGTCGCGGGCGGCGGTGACCGTTTCGCGAACCTGCTTGTCCTTGTCGAACTGCGACGCGTACTCCAGCGCCACCCGGCTGCCCTCGGCCTTGGGGACGGCCGATTTCAAGGTGCGCGCCCTGGCCTCGCCCAGGGGCAGGCGCACGCCCCCGATCAGGGTAGTCCAGAAGAACTTCGAGTTGTTGGCGCGCACGTCGCCGGAACTGCTGTTCCAGGCGCCGGAATAGTCCCCCGCATCGACCAGCTTGAGCCATTTTTCGGCCGCAGCGGCAGCGGGGGCGGTGGCGCTTTCCCTGGCTTCTTGCGCGGCGCAGGCGCCGGAGCTCAGGACGGACAGCGCAAGGACGGCGGACAGGATGGTTTTCACGGCGTTCTCCATTGAATGATGCCGCCAGTGTAGCCAGGCAAGTCCGTCCCCGGGTCCGCCCGGCGACAAGCCGTTCGATTCGCGGGCTGAAGTGTCGAAACCGGGGGGCGGCGCGCCGCCTTCAAGCCTGCACCGCATCCTCCGCGACCCGCGCGTCCGGCGCCCGCAGCGGCAGGTCGAGCACGAAGGCCGTACCCTCGCCCAGCTCGCTCTCCACACGAATCGTTCCGCCGAGCAGCGAGGTCACGATGTTGTAGACGATGTGCAGTCCCAGGCCGGTGCCGCCCTGCCCCATGCGGGTCGTGAAGAAGGGGTCGAAGATGCGCGCCAGGTGTTCCTGCGCCACGCCGCGTCCGTCGTCGCGGAAGACGATCCGCACCGTTCCCTCGCCGAGCTCGCTCACGTCGGCCGACAGGCGCATGCAGCCGCCGGGGCCGTCGAAGGCGTGCAGCATCGCGTTGTTCACGAAATTGATGATGGCCTGGCCCAGCGGTCCGGGAAACCCGTCCATCACGATGCCAGGGGGAACTTCCACGACCAGGCGGTGCCCGGCCAGGCGCACTGTGTTCATCATGGTGGCCGCGATTTCATGGCAGGCCTGGGCCAGGTCGAAGCGGCGGCGCTGGGCGCTGGCCTGGTCGACCGAGACCTGGCGGAAACTGCTGACCAGCTCGGCCGCGTTGTGCAGGCTGCGCACGATCAGGTCCGACGCCTCGGTCGATGCCGCCATGTAGTCGGCCAGGTCGGAGCGTTTCAGCTGGGCCTGGCCGAAGCGGGTGGCCACCGCCAGGGTTTTTTCCTGCAGGGTGCTGGCCATCAGCAGGCTGTTGCCGATCGGCGTGTTCAGCTCGTGCGCGACGCCGGCCACCAGCGAGCCGAGCGAGGCCAGCTTCTCGTGCGACGCCAGCTGGGCCTGGGTTGCCTTGAGCTGATGGTAAGCCTGGGCATTGTCGATCGCCACCCCGACATAGGCGGCCAGGGTCTCGAGCATGTCCAGGTGCACCTGGCCATAGGCGTGCAAGGTGGGGCTCTGCACCGTGACGGCGCCGACCACGCGCTCGCCCACCGATACCGGCACGCACAACAGGGAGCCCGGCTTTTGCCGGTTGGTCTCCATCAGCGCCTGGGTCAGGCTTTGCAACAGCGGCTCGGCCTGCCCGCCGTCCCGGCCCAGGACGGTCGGCAGTTCGGCGGCCAGGTCGCCGACCAGGATCTCGCGCCCGCCCGCCATGCTCCAGGCCACCAGGTGGCGCTGCGGATCGTCCGCGACTTCGAAGGCCGGCACGCGCCGCCCGTCGACCACCGCGAACGGGAAGGCGATCGTCCCGCGCTCCGGTTGGCGCAGCGCCACGGCGAAGCTGCGGGTGTCCATCAGGGCCTGGACGTGCTCGTAGAGCGTGCGCATGATGGCTTCGGTGTCCAGGTTGGCCGTCAGCAGGCGGCCGATGTCGGACAGCAGCGCGATGTCGCGGTGGGCGCGCTCCACCACTTCCTTCTGGCGCTCGACCTCGCGCTTGCGCCGTTCGGCCGCTTCCTTCTGCAGCAGCAGCTCGGCGGTACGGGCGCCGACCTCACGCTCCAGCAAGCCTTTCTGCCGCACCAGCACGCGCACCCGCAGCCGGTACAACAGGTAGGACAGCGCCAGGGCGATGGCCACGGCCAGGGTACGGAACCACCAGGTCTTCCAGAACGGCGGCGTGATGGTGATGGCGAGCGTGGCCGCCTCCTGGCTCCACAGGCCGTCCTTGTTGCTGGCGCGTACCCGGAACACGTAGCGGCCCGGGTCGAGGTTGGTGTAGGTGGCGAAGCGGCGGCGCGCGTCGGTATCGACCCAGTTCTGGTCGAAGCCTTCCAGCTGGTAGGCGTAGCGGTTGCCCTGCGGGTCGGCGAAATGCAGGGCCGCGAACTCGAGCGCGAACACCGAGTCGCGGTAGGACAGCGTGATTTCGCGCTGGCCTTCTCGCTGTTCGCCCAGGCTGGCCGCGCGCGAGCGGTTCAGCACCAGCAGGTCGGTGATCACCGGCACCGGCGGGAAGGGATTGTCGCGCACCGCTTCCGGCTGGAACGAGGTCATGCCGTTGATGCCGCCGAAATGCAGCTGGCCGTCCGGGCTGCGCCAGCCCGCGCCGACGAAGAAGGAGCCGTCGATCAGGCCGTCCTTCGAGGTGTAGTTCTTGATCTGGCCGCTGACCGGATCGAGCCGGGTGATGCCGGCGGTGGTGCTGACCCACAGCACCCCGCCCGCATCCTCCAGCACGGCGCCGACCGGCAGCGCTTCCTGGCCCTGGGCAAAGGGGAAGAAGCGGAAGCGCGGCCGGGCGCCGCCCGTCTCCATCCGGTGCAGGCCGCCGGCGGTGCCGATCCACAGCTCGCCGCGCGCGGATTCCTTCAGGTAGTACACCCGGCTGTGGCGCAGGCTATGCGGGTCCTTCGGGTCGTGGCGGAAACGGGTAAAGGCGCCGGTATGGCGGTCGAAACGTTCGAGCCCGGTCTCGGTGCCGATCCAGATGATGCCCTGGCGGTCTTCCAGCACCGCGAAGCCGTAGTTGTCGCCCAGGCTGGTGGGGTCGTCCGGGTCGTGACGCCAGCTGCGCGAGACGTCCGAACCGGGAGGCAGCGCCGACAGGCCGCCGCGCGTGATCACCCACAAGCTGCCGTCGCGCCCTTCGCGGATCGCGTTCACGTAGTTGGCAGCCGGCCCCGGACCGAGCGCAACCCGGCCGAAGCGCCCTTGCTCGTCGCGCCAGACCAGTCCCATCGGCGTGCCGATCCACAAGCGGCCGCGGGCGCGCGCCAGCGAGGTCACGACTTCGCCCGGCAGGCGCGGATCGGGATCTTGCCGCAGGCGGCCGCTGTCGCGGTCCAGGCGCAGCAGGCCGGAGCCGGTGGTGCCCAGCCACAGCCCGCCGGCGCCGTCGTCGACGATGGCGCGCACCCGGCTCCGGCCCAGGTCCTGGCTGTCGCCATAGCGGGTGAAACCGCCGCTGGCCAGGTCGGTGCGGTTCACGCCGCCGTAATACGTGCCGACCCAGAGCGTGCCGGTGCGGTCGACCAGCACCGCCGGCACCTGGTTGTCCGACAGGCTGTGCCGGTCGTTCTCGGCATGGGTCCAGGAATCGAAGCGGCCGCTGGCCGGATCGTGCCACTTCAGGCCCTCGCTGTCGGTGCCGACCCAGAGCTGGGCGCCGCTGTCGTGGTACAGGCTGATGATGCGCACGTCCGGCATGCCCTGGTCCGCGCCCAGGTGGCGGCGCTGCGGGCTGCCCCCGCCGGCGTCCAGGCGCCAGGCTTCGAGCCCGGCCGCGGTGCCGATCCAGAGCGTGTCGCGCGGCCCCATCGACAGTGAAAGCACGGTGTTGCGCTGGGCGTCGAGCGCCGGTTCCACGGCATGGTGGCTGAAGCGCCCGGTGCGCGGGTCGAGCCGGTCCAGTCCACCTTCGGTGCCGACCCACAACTGGCCCTGGCCATCGACCGCCAGCGCGGTGACGCGGTTGTCGCGCAGGCTGGCCGGATCGTCCGGGTCGTGCCGGTAGGCGCGGAAGCGCCGGGTGGCGGGGTCGAAATGCAGCAGGCCGTCGCTGGTCGCCAGCCACAGGGCGCCCCCGGACGCGGCGGCGATGGCGTAGACGGCGCGGTAGCCGCTGCGCCCGGCTTCGGCGTCGAGGGGCACGTAGCGTTCGAAACGGGCGCTGGCCGGATCGAAGCGCGCCAGGCCGCCCTTGGTGCCGAACCACAGGCGGCCGCCGGCATCCTCGTAGGAGGCGGAGACGAAGTTGTCGGGCAGGCTGGCGGGATCGTTCGGGTCGTTGCGGTAGACCGTCATGCGGTAGCCGTCGAAGCGGTTCAGGCCGGCCTGGGTGCCGAACCACATGAAGCCCTGGCGGTCTTGCAGGATGGTCAGGGCGGACTGCTGCGACAGGCCGTCCTCGATCGAGAGATGCTCGAAGCGCAGGCTGCGCTGGGCCGCCCCGGCCGGCACGGCCAGCAGCGCGCACAGGGCCAGCGCCGACAGCAGGCGATGCAGGCCGCCGCGTGCGGCCCTCGTCAAATACGACATATTCTTCCGTTCCAGAAACCCGTCCGCCTAATCTACCAGAGCGCGCCGCGGCTGCGGAACAAAATGAGACTTCCGGAAATAATGTGTCGCTGCTATAATGCGTGCCTCGGGCGGCTGTAGCTCAGCTGGATAGAGTACTTGGCTACGAACCAAGGGGTCGTGGGTTCGATTCCTGCCAGCCGCACCAGAAGATACGAGGGGCCAGATCGGAAGATCTGGTCCCTTTTTTCGTTGCCCCCTGCCTGCTCCGCAACCGCTTTCCCGCCCGGAGCACGCGGCCGGCAGGGAAAATCGCGATGAGTCTTTGCAAGAAGCGTGCGCGCCGCTATAATGCGTGCATCGGGCGGCTGTAGCTCAGCTGGATAGAGTACTTGGCTACGAACCAAGGGGTCGTGGGTTCGATTCCTGCCAGCCGCACCAGAATATCAGGGACCAGATCGGAAGATCTGGTCCCTTTTTTCATTCCCGTGCCTGCCCAGCGCAAGGGGATGCCGGGGAATGCCGATGAAGATTTGCCAAGAAGCGCGTACGCCGCTATAATGCGTGCATCGGGCGGCTGTAGCTCAGCTGGATAGAGTACTTGGCTACGAACCAAGGGGTCGTGGGTTCGATTCCTGCCAGCCGCACCAGAATTCGAGGGACCAGATTGAAAGATCTGGTCCCTTTTTTCGTTTCCGGACCGTCCGGCCTGCGCGGGCCGGATCGACTGGCACCGGCCGGCCGGAAAAGTCCGGGCCCTGGGGGTTTGCCAATCCGGCACATGCTGCTATAATGCGTGCTTCGGGCGGCTGTAGCTCAGCTGGATAGAGTACTTGGCTACGAACCAAGGGGTCGTGGGTTCGATTCCTGCCAGCCGCACCAGTTATTCCAAAAATGGCTCAGAAGAGATTCTGGGCCATTTTTCTTTTCAGTCGAGAATATTCGTTCTCCGTCACTCTTCCGCACGGCGCGCACTGCGCCAACTCAGCAATATCGCGCATCTACCCCGCATTTCTTAGCGTTCGCTTAATAAGATGCTGTTAACTCTCAGGGGCCCTACGCCGGATACCCTCTTCTCTTTGCGTAGGACTAGCCTGACATCATCTTCGCAACCCAGCGTTTTTTTGCTACTCATCAACCTCCAAAAGACGAGTTCTCCTATGAAGAACGGGTTTCTAGCATATCCCACTGGAAATTTGTTAATTATGGGAATGCAGGGCCCGCCTTGCGCACTGAAGCACGTGCCGGCGTGCTTTTTCATGCTCTTTTGATAGCATGGAGTTCCCCGATTCTTGAAACCCAAGCTGCAGGACGCGGCTGATTCTATGCGAGGAAAGAAATGAAAAAATCTCTGATTGCTGCAATTGTGTTGGCTTCCGCTTCGTTCGGTTCGTCGGCCGTGATGGCCCAAGAGGTCGTCGGCAATTCGCCGCAGGCACTCGACCTGATCGATAACAGCGCCTTCTTCGGTGACACCTTTGAGGCAGGCAACGAAGGCAACACCTTCGCCGACCGCTTCACCTTCACCGTGGACGGTACCGTTGGCATGAACCTCGATGCAATCATCTCGTCGATCAGCCGCACCGCGGACGTGGGCCTGGACATCACCGGCCTGGCTCTGTATGGCGAAGGCGACACCCTGATCACCGACGGCACCTCGATGATGAGCGGTGAAATGGACGTCTGGAGCATCTCCAGCGACAACCTGGCAGCGGGCGACTACTACCTGCAAGTCAGCGGCAACCTGGTCGGCGACACCGGCGCCAGCTTCGGCGGCGCAGTGATGCTGGCTCCGGTTCCGGAACCCGAAACCTACGGCATGATGCTGGGCGGTCTTGGCGTCCTGGGCTTCCTGGCACGTCGCCGCAAGGCTAAACAGGCGTAAAGCAGCCTGGTTTGAAGTTGGGACGGAAGCGCGTGATGCGCTTCCGTTTTTTTTCGTCTGTACGAACCGGGAGTTCACCGACGGGTCGGATGGGGCGCGTGCATCGATCACCGCAGGGTTGGCGCCCCGGCCAGGCCTACCGGGGGCCGTCGCGCGCCCTGCTCCTCAGGTCCGCAGCTTCTTGATGATGCTGCGGTTCCCCAGGATCTCCTCGATCTGCTCGAAGCGCACCGGCTTAACCATGTGGTGGTCGAAGCCCGCCTCGAAGGCCAGCTGGCGGTCCTTCTCCTGGCCCCAGCCGGTCACCGCGATCAGCACCGTCATGGCGCCGCAGGACAGCTTGCGGATGCCGCGCGCCAGGTCGTAGCCCGACATGTGCGGCAGGCCGATGTCCAGGAAGGCGTAATCCGGGCAGAAGCGCGCGGCCGCGGCCAGCGCATCGGGGCCGTTGTGCGTGATCACCACGCTGTGCCCCATCGCCGTCAGCAGCGCGCCGATGCTGTTGACGAAGTCGACGTTGTCGTCCGCCAGCAGGATGCGGTAGGTCTCGGTGCTGATGAAGGCGGCCGGGGTCGGCTTGGTCAGGGGCTCGGGGTCGACCACGATCGGCAGGCGCACCACGAAGCGGCTGCCGTGTCCCAGGCCCTCGCTCTGGGCGCTGATGCTGCCGCCGTGCAACTCGACCAGCTTGCGCGCCAGCGACAGGCCCACGCCCAGGCCGGCATTGCTGCGTTCCAGGGTCGAATCGACCTGCACGAACATCTCGAACACCGAGTCCAGCATATCGGGCGCCAGGCCGATCCCGGTGTCGGCCACTTCCAGCACCAGGGTCTTGTCCTCGACCCAGCCCTTCAGTTCCACGCGCCCGCCGCGGTTGGTGTACTTGGCGGCGTTGTTCAGCAGGTTGGACAGGATCTGCGCCAGGCGCGTCGCGTCGCCGTGCAGGAAGACCGGGCGGTCCGGCAGGTCCAGCACCAGCTCGTGGCCGTGCAGCTCGATGTAGGAGCGCACCACCTCGAGGGCGTCGTTGACCACGGCCTTCAGTTCGACGCGGCCCATCTTGATGGTGAACTTGCCGGTATTGATGCGCGAGACGTCCAGGAGGTCGTCCACCAGGCGCACCATCTGGCGCAGCTGGCGTTCCATGATGTCGGTGGCGCGCTGGGTCGCCTGGGCGTCGCCGCTGCGGATGCGCAGGATATCCAGGCCGGTGCGGATCGGCGCCAGCGGATTGCGCAGCTCGTGCGCCAGGGTGGCCAGGAATTCGTCCTTGCGGCGGTCGGCCACGATCAGGGCCTGCTCGGCGCGCTGGCGCACCTCCATCTCATGCTCGAGCGTGCGGTTGGCCGCCTGCAGGGCTTCCGAGCGCCGTCCGATCTCGGCCAGCATGTCGTTGAAGGCCTCCACCAGCACCCCGATCTCGCCCTTGTCGTGGCCCGGCACGCGCAGGCTGAAATCGCGCCTGTGCATCACCTGGCGCGCCACGTTGGTGACCGCCTCGAGCGGACGCGTGATCGAGGCCTGCAGGCGCGAGGCCACCAGGGCCGCGATCACCAGGGCGCCCAGCAGCACGCCGCCGAGAATGGCGCCGTAGCTCAGCATGCGGTCCAGCAGGCCGACGCGCGAACGCACGTACACGCTGCCGATGATCTCGCCGTTCTCGACGATGTTCCGGAAGATGACCAGCTGGTCCTGCTCGAGGCGGTGGCCGGGCGCCTCCGGGCGCGCCGGGAAGACCGGCTCGGCGCCGGGCTGGGCATAGGTGGCGAAGCGCGCGCCGTTCGAGGTGTACACCGCCGCGGCCACGATCTGCGGGCGCAGGCGCAGCAGGCGCAGGTTCTGGGCGGCGCCCGTGACGTCGTTGAAGGACACCGCCGGCGCGGTCACGGTGGCGACGATGTCGGCCTGGGTGGTCAGGTCGTCGACCCAGTAGCGCTGGAAGGTGCGCAGGTCGAGCAGCAGCATCGCCGCGCCGGCCGACAGCAGGGCCACCACGGTGGTGGCCACGGCCATGAGGATCAGCTTGCTGCGAACGGAGCCGGTATCGTGCAGGGGCATCACGGGGCTCCTTTCTGGACACGGTTCGCCACCGTCAGCAGGCGCGAACTGAGCTTGACGTTGTTGCGTTCGGCCGCGTCGAGCGAGACGTCGAAGCGCACCCGCTCGTCGACGATGCGGAAGTTGATGACGCTGCCGCAGTGCTGCTGGTTGCCGCACTCCGTCACCGTCAGGAAGACGGTTGGCGCGGCGCGCATCATGCGCCCCACCCGCACCGGATCGGAGCCGGCCACGAACAGCAGGTGCACCGGGATCTGGGCATCCTGTTCGCGGAACGGGCGCACCACGATCGTGCGGCCGTTGATCATGCGGCCGGCGGTGATGCGCGCCAGTTCCGCCGCCATCTCGTCCGAACCGGCGACGCCGATCACCAGCGGCGCGGCGCCGTCGGCAAAGGCTTGCGGCGGAAACTCGGCGTAGGCCAGGAATTTATACAGGAAGGCGGCCTTGACGCGGCGCTCGAGCACGCTGGACGGCGGCGTGTCGGCCGAGACCGTGGCGGCCGGGAGCAGCAGCGCCAGCAGCGGTAGTCCGAGGGCCGCGAACGCCCGGCGGCGGCCTGCCGCCCGCGGAGCACGCCGGCGCGTCCCGCACATCACGCTTTGAAAGAAGGAAAGAATCATGAAGCCCATTGTTCTGTGAGACACGCGGCACGCCGCCCGAGCGGCGGCATGCCGGCCGGCGCCTTGCCAGCCCTGCCCTTATCCGGGCCATGATATCCCGGCGCGGGCGCAGATGGCGTCCGCGCGACGTGGCGCATCCCCTGCCACAGTGGCCGGGCGCGGGACAGCGGCGCGACGTCTGCGCGGTGGGGCAGCGCGGAGTTGCGCAGCAATTTGATAGACATAGTTGCCATCGTAGAACATTTTCGGGTGCATACCAAGCGTGCGCTGCTGTCGAGCACGCATATCCGCCACAAGCGTGCGCGCGGCTGTTCCGCAGCTTATTCAAAAAACTGATGACTGTCATTGAAAAGATAAATTGGACTTATTTGCCGCGTTGCAGCATCCTTCTTCCTGTCTCCTCTATTCTCCTCCAAGGAAATAGATTCAGCCCGCTTCCTGGAAGCGGGCTTTTTTTTGGCCGCCCATCCTTGCGGCGCGCACGCTTGGGGCCACCGGGGCTCAAACATTTGGTGTAGGATTCGTGAATGTTTTCGTTCCTACAACACATCGCCCATGTTTGAGACCGACAAGACCGCCCGCAGCGCCGCGTCCTACGACTGGTCCGCAAGCGCCGTGGGCGACAGCGCGCGCTGGCCGCTGCCGCTGCGCGTGGCCGCCGACGTCCTGATGAACGCGCCGCTTCCCGGCCTGCTGGTATGGGGGCGCGAAATGGTCTTGCTGTTCAACGAAAGCTACGGCCTTCTCGCCGGCCCCGGCTACGGACGGGTTCCCGGTGGTTCGGTGCCGCCGGTGATGCCCCCGCCCCTGGCGGCGGCCGGCGCTGCCCTCGAGCGCGCCTGGAGCGGCGAGCCGCTCGTGCTGGCGGACCTGGCGCTGTCCTTCCGCCATCCGCAGGGCCCGCGCGAGGAGCGCTGCGACCTGCGCCTGACGCCCGTGCGCGGCGAGGACGGCCGAGTGGCCGGCGTGCTGCTGCTGCTGGCGCCCGCTTCGCCCGCCGCCGCCGCGCCCGACGAAAGCGGCGGTACGCTGCGTATCCTGGTGGTGGAAGACAATCTCGATTCCCAATACCTGGTGTGCGAAATGCTCAGGGCCTTCGGCCACGAGGCAGACGGCGTCGGCCACCCGGACGACGCCCTGGCCCTGCTCGGGCGCCAGCGCTACGACCTGCTGTTCTCGGATGTCAGCCTGCCCGGCATGTCGGGGGTCGACCTGGCGCGCCGCGCCGTGCACGACCAGCCCGGGCTGCGCGTGATCTTCGCTTCCGGCTATGGCGACACCCTGCTGCGCCACCTGGAATTCCCTTACTTGTCGCTCCAGAAGCCCTACGAGCTGGACCAGTTGCAGGAAGCCCTGGCGACAGTGGCCGGCACGCCGGCGGCGCGGGCGTGACAAGCGTGTGGGCCGGACCGGCTCGGCTGGAATACAATGTCCGGCGGACACTGCGCGGTGCTGCACGCTTCGAGCGGGCCTGGCGCTGCGCAGCCGCTCACGCCTAGGCATTCGACGATGATTCCCACTGAGCCCATCGGTAGCATCCCCCGCCCGCCGGCCCTGATCGCGGCGCTGCGCGAGGCCGCCGGCGGTTCGCGCCTCGCGGGGGCGCACGACGTGCAACCCGGTCTGCTACCCGGTCTGCAAGCCGGCGCGCAATTCCACCTGCAGCCCGAGACTCACCTCGATGCGCACCTCGATGCGCACCGCGACGCGCACCTCGAGGCGCTTCTCGACGCGCTCCTCGACGATGCCGTACGCACCACGATCGCCGAATTCGAGGCGGCCGGCGCGCCCGTGATCAGCGACGGCGAACAGGCCAAGGTCGAGAATTTCTGGAGCTATCCCGTGCACGGCGCCCCCAATACGGCGCCGGACGGCTTCCGCATTCCGCTCGCGCATGGCCACGGCCAGCGCATGCCGCGCCTGGTGCGCGGTCCCTTCCGCTACCAGCGCTACGCCGACGAATTCCTGCGCGCCGCGCGCCGCTACGCCACCCGGCCCGTCAAGCAGGCCGTGATCTCGCCTTCGGCGCTGTCGCTGATGTATCCGGCGGAGGGCATTCCCGGCTACCCGCGCGAGCAGTTCCTCGACGACCTGGTGCGCGAACACGAGACCGAGGTGCGGCGCTGCCTGGAAGCGGGCGCGCACAAGGTGCAAATCGACTTCGCCGAGGCGCGCCTGGCGATGCAGCTCGATCCCGGCGGCGCGCTGCTGGCCAGCTTCATCGACCTGAACAACCTGGCCCTGAGCCGTTTCTCGCCCGCCCAGCGCGCGCTGATCGGCGTGCATGTCTCGGCCACGGGATGGACCGGGACAGCACGGGCGGAGCCGGACGCCGTCGCCAGCTACGCCGAGCTGCTGCCGGCCTTGTTCGAACTGCGCGCCGGGAACTTCTACCTGGCCCTGGCCGGCAGTCGTGAGCCCGAGCACACGCTGCGCACGATCCGCGCGCACGCCAGGCCGGACCAGCGCATCTTCGTCGGCGTTACCGACCCGCACGACCCGCGGGTCGAAAGCGCGGAACTGGTGCGCGACCGCGTGCTGCGCGCCGCCGAGTACATCCCGGTCGAGCGGCTCGGCACCACCGACGACGCCGGCTTCGCGCCTTTCTTCGACGACGCCGGCATCAGCCGCGCCACCGCCTTCGCCAAGATCCGCGCCCGGGTCGAGGGCACGCGCCTGGCCGCCGCCATCCTCGGAGCCGCCGCATGAGCGACGAGCGCGACGAACTCGAGGCGATGCGCGCCGTCGCCCTGGCCAACGCCAGCAGCGTGCTGGCGGCGCGCCAGCGCGCCGAAGAAGAGCTGATCGCGGCCAAGGAAGCCCTGCGCCAGGCCCACGAGCGCATGGAAAACATGCTCGAGAGCCTGACCGACGGCTTTTGCGCGGTCGACCGCGACTGGCGCATCACCTACATCAACGGCCGCGCGCTGGCGATGGTGGCGCCGCTGAACAAGAGCCGCGGCGGCCTGCTGGGCCGCAGCCTGTGGGACGAATTCGACGACCTGCACGGCACCTCGGTCGCCGCCGACTGCCGGCACGCCATGGAACAGCGCCAGACGGTCACCCGCGAGTTCTATTACCGGCGCCTGCAATGCTGGCTCGACATGCGCATCTACCCCTCGCCCGAGGGGCTGACGCTCTATTTCCAGGACATCACCCAGCGCAAGCTGGACCAGCAGGCCCTGGTCGAGAACAACAACCGCCTGCAGGTGGCCCTGGCGGCCGGACGCCTGGGCGACTGGCGCTGGGACGCGGCCCAGGACCGCATCAGCTTCGGGACGCGCGCCGCCGAGATCCTCGGCCTGCCGGCCGAGGTGGCGCTCGACTGGCCCGCGCTGCGCACCCTGCTCGAACGGGACGACCGCGCGCGCCTGCGCCACGCGGTGCTGGAGGCCTTCGCCGCGCGCACCGACCTGGATATCGAATGCCGGGTACTGGGCGCCGAAGGCGGGGCGCGCTGGATCGCCCTGGTCGGGCGCCCGGACTATGGCGACAGTCCCGGCGCCGGTGGCGGGGGCGGCGGCATGCGCGGCATGAACGGCGTGGTGCAGGACATCAGCACCCGCAAGGAAGCCGAGGACAGCCTGCGCCAGAGCGAGGAAATGCTGCGCGCCCTGGCCAATACCATCCCCCAGCTGGCATGGATGGCGGACGCGGACGGCGCCATCGTCTGGTTCAACGAGCGCTGGTACGAGTACACCGGCAGCACGCCCGAGGAAGCGACGGGCTGGGGCTGGCAGCACATGCTCGATCCGGCGGTGCTCGAGGCGATGCTCGAGCACTGGCACGAGTCGGTGCGCACCGGCGCGCCCTTCGAGATGGAATTCCCGATCCGCGGCGCGGACGGCAACTACCGCTGGTTCCTGAGCCGCGTGGAAGCGGTGCGCGACCGCAAGGGCCGCGTGGTGCGCTGGTTCGGCACCAACACCGACGTCGACCAGGTCAAGCGCGCCGAGCAGGCGCTGCGCGAAGAGTCGCACGCCCTCGAGCTGCTCAACAGCACTGGCAGCATCCTGGCCTCCACGCGCGACCTGCGCTCGCTGCTGCGCGCCGCCACCGACGCCGCCAACGGCGTCTGCGGCGCGCGCTTCGGCGCCTTCTACTACCACGGCGACGGCAAGGACAGCGACACGCCGGGGGGCGGCGACGGCATCCTGTTCTCGCTCTCGACCATGGCGGGATCGACCAGCGCCGAGTTCCAGACCCTGGGCGAGCCGCGTGCGACCGCCCTGTTCGGCCCCGGCCTGCGCCAGCAGGGACTGGTGCGGGTGGCCGACGTCGCCGGCGACCCGCGCCACGCCGCCAGCGCGCCCCGGTTCGGCCTGCCGGCCGGCCATCCGGCGGTGCGCAGCTACATGTCGGTGCCGGTGGTGGCGCGCTCGGGCGAGCTGCTGGGGACCATGTTCTTCGGCCATCCGGAGCCCGGCGTGTTCGGCGAGCGCAGCGAGCGCATCGTCAGCGGCATCGCCGCCCAGGCCGCGATCGCCCTCGACAACACCCGCCTGTACGACGCCACCCGCCGCGCCGCCGAGGAGCGCAAGGTGCTGCTCGAGAACGAGCGCGAGGCGCGCGAGGAAGCCGAGCGCACCAGCCAGATGAAGGACGAGTTCCTGGCCACCCTGTCGCACGAGCTGCGCACGCCGCTGTCGGCGATCCTGGGCTGGTCGCAGGTGCTGCGGCGCGGCAGCCGCGACCAGGCCGACCTGCAGCGCGGCTTGACCACCATCGAGCGCAACGCGCGCGCCCAGGCCCAGCTGATCGAAGACCTGCTGGACATGAGCCGCATCACGTCGGGCAAGGTGCTGCTCGACATGCAGACCCTGGCGCCGGCTTCCTTCATCGACGCCGCCATCGAGACCGTGCGCCCCGCCCTCGACGCCAAGCACATTCGCCTGGAGCGGCGCGTCGATCCCGATGCCGGGATGGTCGCGGGCGACCCGGGGCGCCTGCAACAGGTGGTGTGGAACCTGTTGTCCAACGCGATCAAGTTCACCCCGCGCGACGGCCTGGTGACGGTGGAGACCGGGCGCCGCGACGACCATGTGGCGATCGTGGTGCGCGACAACGGCACCGGCATCCGTCCCGAATTCATTACCCACGTGTTCGAGCGCTTCCGCCAGGCCGACGCCTCGATGACGCGGCGCCACGGCGGGCTGGGACTGGGCCTGGCGATCGTCAAGCACCTGGTCGAACAGCACGGCGGCACGGTGCGCGCCGAGAGCGCGGGCGAAGGCATGGGCGCCAGCTTCACCATCGAGCTGCCGCTGGCCAAGGCCCCGCGCACGGCCGCCCGCGGCGCACGCCCGTCCGGCGCGGCAGGCATGGCGGCGCCCGTGCCCTCGGTGGTCCAGCCGCTCGAACCCGAAGCGCCGGAACCGATGACGCGCGACCTGACCGGCATGTCGGTGCTGGTGGTCGACGACGACCGCGATGCGCGCGAACTGATCGCGCGCATCCTGGGCGACTGCCATGCCGGCGTGCGCATCGCCGCCAGCGCGCGCGAAGCCTTCGCCATGCTGCGCGCGCAGCCGCCCGACCTCCTGATCAGCGACCTGGGCATGCCCGAGATCGACGGCCTGGAGCTGCTGGCCTGGGTGCGCCAGCTGCCGCGCGACGCCGGCGGCCTGACCCCGGCCATTGCCCTGACCGCATTTGCCAGGTCGGAAGACCGTTTGAAGGCGCTGGAAGCCGGTTTTTCGGCGCATATTTCGAAGCCCGTGGAGCCCAGCGAGCTGATTGCTGCGATTGGAATCGTTGTCGGTCCGTCAACGCCAATGATGGCTGCGGCGGCCCGTGGACATAGTCGCTGACCTTCCTACCCGAGAACGCGGCGCTGTCCTACAAGAAATTTTGTGGGCTTTGCTACACTAAGTAGAGATGGGTAAAGCCCGATTCCAGCAAGAAAGGGATTCACTCTCCAGTACCGCAAGAAGAGAAAAAAGCATGCCGAGCAGACAAGACATTTTGAACGCCAAGATTCTCGTGGTGGACGACTCGCCCGACAATATCGAACTGATGGAAGAGATATTGCGCGAGGAGGGTTACACCTGCGTGAGTTCGACCATGCTGCCGGAACAGGTATGCCCGCTGCATCGCGAGCACAACTACGACCTCATCCTGCTCGACCTGCAGATGCCTGGGCTGAACGGCTTCCAGGTCATGAAGGGGCTGAAGGAAATCGAGCAAGGCGGCTACCTGCCCGTGCTCGCGCTGACCGCCCAGCCCAGCTTCAAGATCGCCGCCCTCGAAGCGGGCGCGCGCGACTTCATCAGCAAGCCCTTCGACCTGCTCGAAGTGCACAAGCGCATCCACAACATGCTCGAAGTGCGCCTGCTCTACAAGGAGCTGGCCCAGTACAGCCGCGCCCAGCAGGAACTGGCGCTGCACGACGCCCTCACCGGCCTGCCCAACCGCCGCCTGCTCGAGGACCGCATCGAGACGGCCCTGCAGCACGCCAACCGCGGCCACGCCAAGGCCGCCATCATGTACCTGGACCTGGACGGCTTCAAGGCGATCAACGACACCTACGGCCACGCTTACGGCGACGAGATCCTCAAGATGGTGTCGCAGCGCCTGCTGTCCAATTCGCGCAAGGAAGACACCGTGGCACGCCTGGGCGGCGACGAATTCATGGTGGTGCTGGGCGATATCCACAGCCTGGCCGACGCCCAGGGGCCGGCGGGCAAGCTGGTCGAGGCGCTGTCCGAGCCCTTCTTCATCAAGGACCTGACCCTGCGCCTGTCGACCTCGATCGGCATCAGCATCTATCCGGACGACGCCGAATCGGTGGATGCCCTGATCAGCATCGCCGACTACGCGCTGTACGAAGCCAAGCGCGCGGGCAAGAACCGCTTCTGCTCGCCGGCCGCGAACCGCCAGGCCGCCGCCTCCATCAAGGCCCCCGTGCCGGCCGCCGCGCCGGTAGCGGAGACCGCGCACCACCATTCACGTCACGTAAACGCAACAAGGGCCACCGAGGCGATGCCCCGTGGCCCTCTCCCTGAATGAATAGGAAAACCGCCGACTCAGCGATTCCCCTCCCCTTCGCCGCGCTGCAGGTAGCCGGTGCGGATCGCGTTGTTGCCCAGGGCTTCCTGGTTGTGCGCCTCGATCGCGCCGGCGTTCTGGTGGTCGGTGCTGGCCTCGACTTTTTCCGGCGCCACCTCGATGCGGGTAATGCCGGCGTCGACCGAGATCGGGTCGCTGGCCGGGAAGGTCATCTCGACGGCGTCGTCGAGCAGGGTTTCCTCGGCCGCTTCCTTCTTGGTCAGGCCCTCGCAGCCGGCCAGCGCCTTGATCGCGATGGCGTAGTTCACGAGCTTGGAGCCGGCCAGGTCGCCGATGGTCCTGATGCCCAGCGCTTCGAGCGCCGAGGCTTCCTTGTCGCTGATGCCGTGCAGGGCCGTCAGCGGCGCATCCACCAGGTCGCGGAACGATTGACCGTGGAATGCTTGATTGACGATGGTATCGATATTCATGTGTTGTCCTCTCTTATAGGCGCCCCTGTTTCCATCGATGCGGTGGAAAGGCCACGGCTTGACTATCGCACACCACCCCCGGCAAGTATGTGCGGCAGCGTACACGCCCACCCGCGCACGATTGATATTTTTGCTTTTTTGCACTTTATTGCGCGTGATATCATGGCTCGATTCACCATGAGTTTTGCTTTAGCGAAATAAAACTGTCTGTTATTCTTAGCGCATAACCAGACACAATTCGAGACACCGTACCAGGAACCATCGTGGCCACCACCGACAAACCCAAGATTCTGGTCGTAAACGACGACGCCGCCAGCCTGCTTGCGCTGACGAGTTTGCTCGACCAATGGGCTGAAGAAAGCAACTACATGGTGCTCTCCGCGCGTTCCGGCCAGGAAGCCCTGCGCCAGGTGCTGCTGCACGACTTCGCCGTCATCCTGCTGGACGTGAACATGCCGGGGATGGACGGCTTCGAGACCGCCGAGGCGATCCACCAGCGTCCGCGCTCGGCCGACATCCCGATCATCTTCGTCACCGCCTTCCTGGCCGACGAGATCGACCGCCTCAAGGCCTACCAGCGCGGCGCCGCCGACTTCCTGTTCACGCCGGTGATCCCGCAGATCCTGCATGCCAAGGTGTCGGTCTTCGTCACCCTGGCAATGAAGAACGAGCAGCTCAAGCGCCAGGCCGAGAAGCTGTCCCAGCGCACCACCGAACTCACCGCCACCAACCGCCGCCTCGTGCGCGAGATGGAGGAGCGGCGCGACGCCGAGCGCAAGAGCCACGCCAAGGACGAGTTCCTGGCCATGCTCGGCCACGAGCTGCGCAATCCGCTGTCGGCGATCAGCAGCGCCTCGTCGCTGATCGGCCTGCCCGGCGCAAGCAGCGAGACGGTCGGCCGCGCCAAGCAGATCATCCAGCGCCAGAGCCAGCACCTGTCGCGCATCGTCGACGACCTGCTCGACCTGTCGCGCGCCATGTCTGGCAAGATCCTGCTGGCGCGCCAGCCGACCGACCTGGCCCACCTGGTGGGCGGCTGTCTCGAGACCTTCCGCGCCACCGGCCGCACCGCCGGCTACCGCATCAGCGTCGACCTCAGTCCGGGCTGGGTCGACGGCGACCCGACCCGCCTCGAGCAGATCATTTCCAACCTGCTCGACAACGCGCTCAAGTACACCCCGAGCGGCGGCAGCATCGACATCGGCCTGGCGCGCGCCGACGACGACGTGGTCCTGAGCGTACGCGACTCCGGTGTCGGCATTCCCTCCGAACTACTGCCCCATGTGTTCGACGTGTTCGTGCAGGGCGCGATCTCGATCGACCGCTCGCAGGGCGGCCTGGGCATCGGCCTGTCGCTGGTGCGGCGCCTGGTCGAACTGCACGGCGGCAGCGTCAGCGCGGACAGCGGCGGCGCCGGCAACGGCAGCACCTTCGTGATCCGCCTGCCGCATACCGAACCGGTGCTGCAGGGCATGCCCCAGGAAGAGCAGCGCAGCGGCGGCGAGGGCAAGCCCTCGGTGCTGCTGATCGAAGACAATGAAGACGGGCGCGAAATGATGGCCACCATGCTGGCGGCCCATGGCTATCCGGTGTACCAGGCCGGCGACGGCCTGGCCGGCGTGGCCGCGGCCAGCGCCCACTTGCCAGACACGGCCCTGGTCGACATCGGCCTGCCCGGCATCGACGGCTACGAAGTGGCGCGCCGCCTGCGGGCCGACCCGGCCACGCGCGGCGTCAAGCTGATCGCCCTGACCGGCTACGGCCTGGCCGAAGACCAGCGCCGGGTGTTCGAAGCCGGCTTCGACCTGCACCTGGTCAAGCCGGTCAACATCGACCGCCTGCTCGACGCCCTCAGCGTACCGCGCGAGCACTCGGCGGCAGCTTGAAGACACCACCCGGCGCCGCGGCGCCGGGTCTCAGGTGCACCTTCAGGCTCAGGCCGAGGCCATGATCTCGTCGGCGCGGGCGGCCATTTCCTGGCCGATCGCCACCAGGTCGAGGTCCATCTTGCGGACCTTCGGGAACATCTCCTTCTCTTCCTCTTCGACGTGGTGCTCGATCATTTCGCCCAGCACCTTGACCTTGGCGTCGTACAGTTCCGCCTCGGGATCGGCTTCCTGGATCTGGGCGATCAGGTCCTTGGCGGAAGCATGCTCCACGATGGCTTCCTCGACCATCTCCTCCGCTTCCTTGGAACAGTCGCGGATCGCCGGATAAAAGATCTCTTCCTCGATCATGGTGTGCATCACCAGGTTCTGGCAGATCTTGTCGGCGATCTTTTTCTTGCTCGCTTTGGCGCGGTCGCCCAGCTCCTCGAATTCCTTGAACATGGCCGTGACTTCCTTGTGCTGGGAAGTCAGGAGTGCGATCGCGTCTTGCTGTTGTTTGCTCGTCATTGAAGCCCCCGTGTGTTGTTTATTGGCACTATCAGTTTGGTAGGGTGGCGCTGCGGCCACGGGTTCCAGCTTCGCCTACAAATGCTCCACAGACTGTACGGGAGCGCACGCAGCCCCATGCGCACGGGACACGCGGCCCGCGCCGCCGCCCCGCCAACTGTTGTATGATTTGGGAAACATTCAACCGAGCCAACGATGACCGAACCGGCCCATCCGCACTCCGCCCCGGAACTCGAACGCCAGGTCGCGGCGCGCACCGCAGACCTCACCGAGATGCTGGCCTACCTGGCCGCCTGCTGGGACGAGGAAAAGCGCCTGCTGGCGCGCCAGTTGCACGACAGCCTGGGCTCGTCGATGACGGCGCTGACCATGCACCTGTCTCTCCTGAGCCAGCACATTCCTGCCGAAAACAAGGCGATGCGCGACCGCAGCGCCCAGATGAAGCAGCTGCTGGCCACGATCATCGAGACCAACCGCAAGATGCAGCTCGATCTCTGGAACGACAAGCTGGAGTTCCTGGGCCTGCGCGCCGCGCTGGCCGAGCTGGTGCCGGAATTCGGCGCGCGCCAGGGCCTGGCGGCCCGCGCCAGCTTGCCTGACGAGGACGGCCACTATAGCCGCACCCAGGGCGTGGTGCTGCTGCGCTGCGCCGAGGAAGGCCTGCGCAACGCAGCCGTCCATGGCCAGGCGAGCGAAGTCGAGGTGATCCTGGACGACGACGGCGAACAGCTGATGCTCACCGTGCGCGACAACGGCGCCGGCCCGCGCGACTGCACCGCCGCCATGAACGCCTCCGATTGCCACGGCCTGCGCCTGCTGCGCGAGCGCGCCCGCCACCTGGGCGGCGAGCTGGTGCTGCTGCGCGGCGAAGCCGGCGGCGCCGTACTGCGCATGACCCTGCCCCGCGAGACGCCCGCCTGAGGCCTCAAGGCCTTTTCAATGCAGCTTGACCATCGGCGTGCTGCGCCGGATCAGGAAGCGCGCCAGCGCCAGCAATCCCGTGCGCACCGACCCCAGCACGGCCCGGTGGTGCATCAGGTGCAGGCTGGCGTACATCGCGCGCGCCACGGTGCCCTGGACGAACCAGCTGGCCCCGCGCAGCGATCCCATCAGGCTGCCCACGCTCGTGGTCTGCCCCACCGATACCAGCGAACCGTAGTCCTTGTAGACATAGGGCTGCCCGCGCGGTGCGCCGCCCCTGGCCAGGCGCAGGAAGGTGTCCGCCAGGTAGTCGGCCTGCTGGTGCGCGGCCTGGGCGCGCGGCGGCACCGCCTGGCCCTTGCCATCCACGCAGGCGGCGCAGTCGCCCAGCGCGTACACGCCCTGCGCTCCCTTCACCCGGAGCCGGTCGTCGACCTCGAGCTGGCCGCCCTTGGCGGTCGGCAGCCCCAGTGAAGCGAGCAGCTCGGGGGCGCGGATGCCCGCCGCCCACACGCACAGGTCGGCGGGATAGACGTTGCCGTTCTTGTCCGTCACGCGGTCGGCCTCGATGGCGGTGACGCGGCAATCGGTGATCACCTTGATGCCGCGCTGCTGTAGCAGGTCGAGGGCCGCGGTCGATACCTTCTCGGGCAAGGGTGCCAGGATGCGCGGCGCGCCTTCGAGAATGGTGATGCGCACGTCGCGCCTGCCGTCCAGCGAAGAAAAGCCGTAATGGGCATAGGCGCCGGAGGCTTCGCGCAGTTCGGCCGCCAGCTCCACGCCGGTGGCGCCGCCGCCGATGATCACCACGTCCAGGCCCGCGTCCTTGCCCTCCTCGCGCTGCTGCTCGACCGCCAGCATCAGGCGCAGCATGCGCAGGCGGAACTGCTCCGCGTCTTCGGTGGCGTTGAGGGAAATCGTGTGTTCGCGCGCGCCCGGCACGCCGAAGTAGTTGGAGGTGCTGCCGACCGCCATCACCAGCGAACCGTATTCCAGCCGCCGCTCGGGCAGGATTTCCTGGTTGTCGCTGGACGAGCGCACCCCGCCGATCGCAATGGTCCTGGCGCCGGCGTCCATGCCCGTCATGGGGCCGAACACGAAACTGAAGCCGTTGTCGTGCGCCAGCATCGGGTAGGACAGGCCTTCCTGGTGGATGTCGAGGGTGCCCGCCGCCACTTCGTGCAGCGAGGGCTTCCAGATATGATAGAGACGGCTGTCGACCAGCGTTACCTTGGATGGACCGAGTTTGCGGCCCAGTTTGCAGGCCAGCTCGAGTCCGCCGGCCCCGCCTCCTACGATCACGATCTCGCTGCGCAAGCTTGCCTCCGTCATGACGCCCGTTCCGGCCTCGCACCGGACTGTGGGCAATGAGGCAATCTTACTATGCTTGCAAAAACCGGGCCGCCGGGCAGTGTCAGTCGTGGCCGCGTCCGTGGCCGCGACCGTGCTTGTCATGCTTGTCGTGCTTGTCGTGACCCCGGCCGTGGCCATGGCCGCCGCGGCGCGGTTCTTCATAGCGCACCGGCGCCGCGTAGACGTGTGTCTCGCGGTAGCGCGGCACCACGACCTGGTTGTACCACTCGTCGCGCACGAACATCACGCGCTGGCCGCAAGCGCCGTAGCGGCGGCAATGCTTCTTCCAGTTCTTGCGGTGGCCCGGCGGCACGCGCAGGTAGACCGGCTCGGCGCGGTAGTGGCGGCGCTCCTCGATGATCACCGGCTGCGCATACACGACTTGCGGCCGGGCATAGTCGCCGATGTCGATACGGCCGTAGAAGCCGGGCTGGCCGATGCTGACGCTGACGCTGGTCTGGGCCATCGCGGGAAGGGCGGCGGCCAGCATGGCCGCGCCGAAAATCAGGTGTTTCATGGTGGTCTCGCAAGTTCAGGATGTTGTAAGACGAACTTTATCATCTGCAACGTTTTACCCTGTGTTCGCTTGGCCACATTCTTACAAGCTGTAGGGGATGTCACACTTGCTTACATCTCCCTACATGTGGCGGAACAGCGCCATGAAGGGCTGGCTGACGGACAGGGTCTCGGGCCGGTTCTTCAGCCGGATGGTGCCGCGCCCGGTCTCGTCGCGGGTCACCGCCGCCACCGCCCGCAGGTTGACGATGGTCGAGCGGTGCACCTGCTTGAACATGCTCGGGTCCAGCACCTCGAGCAGGTCGCGGATCGGCTTGCGCAGAAGGGCTTCGCCGTCCGCTGTCATCACCACCGTGTACTTGGAATCGGCCTGGAAATAGGCGACGTCGTCGACCAGGATCAGGCGCGTCTCGACGCCGCGGCTGGCGGTCAGCCAGACCAGGGGCTCGGCGCGCGGCGCCGGCGGCACCACGGTCGCCAGGCGCGCCAGCAGCTCGGCCAGCTGCCCGCTGTCCTGGCTGCCGCGCGCCAGCCGTTCGCGCACCCGGCCGACGGTGGCCGCCAGGCGCTCGCGCGCCACCGGCTTGAGCAGGTAGTCGACCGCGCCGCGCTCGAAAGCGTCGATCGCGTACTGGTCGTAGGCGGTGACGAACACCACTTCGGTACGTATCCCGGCGTCCACCAGGCTGGCCGCCACTTCCAGCCCGCTCAGGCCCGGCATGCGGATATCGAGGAAAGCGACCTCGGGCTGGTGGGCGGCGATCGCCTCCAGCGCGCTGCCGCCATCCTCGCAGGCGGCCACGATCTCGAGTTCGGGCCAGACCGTGGCCAGCTGGGCCACCAGGGATTCGCGCAGCAGCGCCTCGTCTTCGGCAATCACACACCTGATACGGGAATTAGCCATGTTGTGCTCCCCCACCCTGCACCGCCAGCGGCACCGTGATGGTGGCCGCGACGCCGCTCGGGAAATTCGAGACGATCGAGAACGCGGCCGCCGTGCCATAGGCCAGGCGCAGGCGCTCGCGCACATTGCGCAGGCCGATGCCGGTTCCGCCGCCTTCGGCCGTGAAGCCGCGGCCGTCGTCGGCCACCGTCACCGCCACCGTGCTGTCGACGGCGCGGGCCAGGACCCAGACCGTGCCGCCGCCCGGCTTCGGCTCGATGCCGTGCTTGATGGCGTTCTCCACCAGGGTCTGCAGCATCATGGTCGGGAACAGCACGTTCTTCAGGGCGTCCGGCACGTCCAGTTGCAGGTTCAGGCGCGGGCCCATGCGGATCTTGAGGATGTCGAGGTAGGCGCGTACCCGCTCCAGTTCCTCGCCCAGGGTCGACGGCACGTCCTCGGTGCGCGGCAGCGAGTGGCGCAGGTAGGAGATCAGGTTGCCCAGCATCTCGTCGGCGCGCGCCGGGTCGCTGCGGGTCAGCACCTGGGCGCTGGCCAGGGTGTTGTACAGGAAGTGGGGCTCGACCTGGGCGTGCAGCAGGTTCAGGCGGGCCACGGTGAGCTCCTTTTCGGTGGCGGTCTGGCGCACCTTGGCTTGCTCGCTGCGGCGGCGCTCGGCCACGCGGCGGGTGATGGCGCGCACGATGGCCTCGGCGTTCTCCAGGTTGGTGCCGTGGTCGACCAGGAACCAGTCGGTCCAGGCCGGACCTTCCGGCTCGCAGATCAGGGTCACGCTGCCGGCGTCGTCGCCGTTCGGGGTGACGGTGGCCAGGATCTGGTTATGGCGGGTCGACAGGTGCTCCAGCGCCCAGGCATAGGGCGACTGGGCGCCGTAGGGATCGATGCGCTGGACCTTGGCCCGCACCTGCAGGCTGTCGCGGGCGCTGTCGGCGATGACCGAGCCGGGCAGTTCGCGGATGGCGGCGTCGATCATGTCGAAGGCTTCGCCGGCCTCGAACGGCACCTCGATCTGGCGCCGCTGGCGGTTCGACAGGGTGCTGCGGTTGAGCTGCCCGGCCACCAGGCGCACCCGGCGCACGTGCGAAAAGGCGACCGACAGCACCCAGGCGCCCAGCAGGAAACCGCACAGGGCGATGTAGCCGCCGATATCGACGCCGAACGGTTCCAGCGCGGATTCGTGCAGGGTGATGACGACGGCCAGATAGGCCGCGACCCAGGCCAGCAGCAGCCGTCCGAGGTGAAATGTACTTGAGAGCATGATTATCCTTCCAACGTGATTGACAGGGCCAGCATAGCCACGCCAACCATTTCCAAGTGACATTATGCGACGGAGACGGGTATGGGCCGACGAAACCGGACCGCCGGAGGACAAAAAAAGCGCCGGACCGGCGGACAGGCGCGGCGGCGCCGTCGCGCGGGCCGGGCGCAGCGGCTACAATGCCGGGCTTCAGACCACGAAAGGCCACCCATGTCGCTCAACAAGACCGTCCGCGCCGTCCTCGGCTGCGCCGCCCTGCTCACCGCTGCCTGCGCCCATGCCCAGGTCGGCGTCACCCTCGATGCCGGCACCACCGGCGCCGGCGTCCACCTGGTGGTGCCGATGGAGACCACCCTCAACGGCCGCTTCGGCATCAACTACTTCAAGCACGACTTCGAGAAGCGCTCGGGCTTGATCGACTACCAGCTCGACGGCAAGCTGCAGACCATCGACGCCCTGTTCGACTGGTACCTGCGTCCGGGCAGCCCGTTCCGCGTGACCGGCGGCGTGATCTATAACGGCACCCGCTTCGACGCCGTCGGCAGCGCCGACCGCGCTGGCAAGTTCCGCATCAACGGCAAGGAATACTCGGCCGCCGACGTCGGCGTCCTGAAGGGCACCGTCAATTTCCGCAAGGCCGCGCCCTATCTCGGCGTCGGCTGGGGCAATGCGCTCAGCCAGGACAAGCGCCTGAACTTCAGCGCCGACCTGGGCGCCATCTACCAGGGCGAGGCCCACGTCAATCTGGTCAGCATCGGCTGCACCACCAGCCGCACCGTCTGCACCGCCCTGGCCAACGACGTCTCGGTGGAAGAGCTGCGCCTGGCCGAGGACGTGTCGGACTACAAGTTCTATCCGGTCCTGCGCGCCAGCATCTCCTACCGCTTCTGAATCGATTTTTTCATGCATACCTGTGGCGAAAGCGTATGATGGAGCCATTCCCCGGAGGGCTCCACCATGCAACCTCGCCATGTCCTGAGCGCCGCGCTGGCCATTGTCTGCCTGACCCTGGCCGGCTGCCGCGAGCATAACGAGCCCGTCAAGCCGATCGCCGACTTGTCGGTCGTGATCGCCCTGCGCTGAATCCCGGCCCGGCAAACGTCGCGTTGCCGGGCGCGGCAGGGTAAACTACGGCTTGTTCATTTTTCAGCCGCAAGGTTTCCCTCCATGTCGTTCGCATCCCTGGGCCTGATCGACCAGATCCTCGCCACCCTCGACACCCTCGCCTACCACACCCCCACCGCCGTCCAGCAGCAGGCCATTCCCGCCGTGCTGGCCGGAAAGGACGTGATGGCGGCCGCCCAGACCGGCACCGGCAAGACCGCCGGCTTCACCCTGCCACTGCTGCAGCGCCTGGTCAAGAGTTCGGGCACCGTGTCCAGCAACGCCGCGCGCGCCCTGATCCTGGTGCCGACCCGCGAACTGGCCGAGCAGGTGCACGAAAGCGTGCGCACCTATGCGCAAGGCCTGGAGCTGCGCTCGCTGGCCGCCTACGGCGGGGTCAGCATCAACCCGCAGATGATGGCGCTGCGCAAGGGCATCGACGTGCTGGTGGCGACCCCGGGCCGCCTGCTCGACCTGCACCGCCAGAACGCGGTGCGCTTCAACGAAGTCAAGGTGCTGGTGCTCGACGAGGCCGACCGCATGCTCGACCTCGGCTTTTCCAAGGAGCTCGACCAGCTGTTCGCGGTCCTGCCCAAGAAGCGCCAGACCCTGCTGTTCTCGGCCACCTTCTCGGATCCGATCCGGGCCATGGCCAACCGCCTGCTGCGCGAGCCGGTGCGCATCGAGGCCACGCCGCGCAACACCACCGTCAGCGCCGTCGCCCAGTGGCTGGTGCCGGTCGACAAGAAGCGCAAGGCCGAACTCTTCATCCACCTGCTCAAGCAGCATGCCTGGCCCCAGGTGCTGGCCTTCGCCAAGACCCGCAAGGGCGTGGACGAGCTGGTCGGCCTGCTGCATGCCAAGCGCATCGACGCCGACGCGATCCACGGCGACAAGCCGCAGCCGGCGCGCCTGCGCGCGCTGGAGCGCTTCAAGGCCGGCGAAGTCAGGGTGCTGGTGGCGACCGACGTCGCCGCGCGCGGCCTCGACATCGACGACTTGCCGGCCGTGGTCAATGTCGACCTGCCGATCGTGGCCGAAGACTATGTCCACCGCACCGGCCGCACCGGCCGCGCCGGCGCCTCGGGCGAAGCGGTGTCGCTGGTGTGCGCCGACGAGGTCGAGCAGCTGGCCGCGATCGAGCTGCTCACGGGACAGCTGATCAAGCGGGTCGAGGAACCAGGCTTCGCGCCCGACCACCGGGTGCCCGAGACGGCCGCCGGCGGCCAGATCGTCAAGAAACCCAAGAAGCCGAAGAAACCCAAGGGCGACGCGCGCGTGGTCAGCGAGGACGTGCGCTTCCGCAGGTGACCCGCGCCGGCTTCACGCCTCAGGCACGTGGATCTTTTCCTTGATGTGCTTGAGGCTGGCCACGATGGTGAAGGTCATGATCACCAGCAGCGACCACGAGCTCCACTTGCTCAGGTGGACCACCGACCAGGCGCCCAGCTGGTTCGGGTAGCGCCACACGCCCCAGAAGGTGCCGATATTCTCGGCCAGCCAGATGAAGAAGCCGATCAGCACGAAGGCCAGCAGCAGCGGCATCTGGCGGTTGCGGTCCAGGGGCCGGAAGGTGACCATGGTGCGCGAGTACAGGCCCAGGGCGCAGGCGGCCAGGTACCAGCGGTAGTCGCCGATATAGTGGTGGGTGAAGAAGTTGGCGTAGATCAGGATCGCGATGGTCGCCGCCATCCAGTACGGCGGGTGGTGGCGCACGCGCAGGTCGAGCAGGCGCCAGGACTGGATCATGTAGCTGCCGATGGTCGCGTACATGAAGCCGGAGAACAGCGGCACGCCGAAGATCTTGGTGTAGGCGAAGTCGGGATAGCTCCAGGACTGGATGCTGGACGAGACCTTGAAGGCTTCCAGCGCGAAGCCGACCAGGTGGAACAGGCAGACGGCCTTGAGCTCGTCCCAGGTTTCCAGCTTGGCCCAGACCATCCACAGCTGCAGACCGATGGCCACGATCAGGAGCACGTCGTAGCGCGGGATGCCGAGCACGCCGGCGCGCGGCGTGAGCAGCATGGCGAACAGGAACAGGCCGACGAACAGGCAGGCGCGCGCTTCCTTGATGCCGAAATAGAGGAACTCGACGGCCCAGCGGCGCAGGCTTTCGATCCGCCGCGGGCGGCTGTCCATCAGGTAGTTGTCGATCGCGGTGAGCATGGGGCATCCTGTTGTCGTACGGGAGCTAGGATAGCATCCAAACCATAGGCGCTGAAACAACCGCAGGCCGCAAAACCGTCGTCCCGGCGAAAGCCGGGGCGACGGTCTCACTGCTGGTGGGCGAACGCACTCTGAGCCTTCCTAACGCAGCACCAGCCGCATCTGCCTGATCCCCTCCTCCCCGATCTTCACCTCGAACCCCAGCTTCTTCACCATCCCGACGATGCGCGCGTTCTGCGGCAGCGCCTCGCCCACGATCTCGCGGGTGCCGCGCGCGCGGCAGTAGGCGATCAGCTTTTCCATCATGATGCGGCCCAGCCCCATGCCCTTCAGGTCCGAGCGGACGGTCACCGCGAACTCGGCGCTGACGTTGTCCGGATCGGCCACCACCCGCCCCACCGCCAGGGTCTCGGCCACGCCCTCGGCGTTCGGCCGCGTGGCGATAAAGGCCATCTCGCGGTCGTAGTCGATCTGGGTGAAGCGCGCCAGCTGCGACGGCTGGAGCTCGCGGATGCGCACGAACATGCGGTAGCGGATGTCGTCGGGGGTCAAGGCGTCGAAGAAGGCCAGGTGGGCGGGACCGTCCTCCGGGCGGATCGGCCGCAGCAGCAGGCGCCCGCCCTGCCACTCTATCGTCTCCTCCAGCTCGCGCGGATAAGGCCGGATCGCCAGCCGGTCCAGGGTGCTGCCGGAGCGGTCGGCCATGGCCAGGCGCATGCGCGCGTCCAGCACCACCGCGCCCTTGCTGTCGGCCACCAGGGGATTGATGTCCAGCTCGACGATCTCGGGAATGTCCGAGACCAGGCGCGAGACCTGGATCAGGGCCGCCAGGATGGCGTCCAGGTTGGCCGGCGGGCGGTTGCGGTAGCCGGCCAGCAGGCGCGCCACCCGCGTGCGGTCGACCAGGTCGCGCGCCAGCACCAGGTTCAGGGGCGGCAGGCCGACCGAATGGTCGTCGGTCACTTCCACCGCCACACCGCCCTGCCCGAACACGATCACCGGGCCGAACACGGGGTCGAGGGCCGCGCCCACGATCAGTTCGTGCGCGTGCGAGCGGCGGCACATGGCCTGTACCGCATAGCCTTCGAAGCGCGCCCGCGGGAAGACCTCGCCCAGCCGGCGCCGCATGCGCTGGGCGGCGGCGCGCACGGCGTCCTCCGAGTCGAGGTCGAGCACCACGCCGCCGAAATCGGACTTGTGCATCACGTCGGGGGTGAGGATCTTGAGCGCCACCGGAAAACCGAGGGCGCGCGCCGAAGCGGCCGCCTCGTCGGCGTCGCGCGCGGAGCGGGTCTCGACCAGCGCCATGCCGTAGGCCCGCAGGATGGCCTTGGTCTCGGGGTCGGACAGCAGGTAGCGCCCGGCGGCGATGGCCTCGCGCACCAGGGCGCGCGCCGCGCCCCGGTCCGGCGCCACGGTGCCGGTCATCGAAGGCGGCACCTGCATCAGGAGGTTCTGGTTGCGGCGGTAGTTCACCAGCTGCAGGAAGCCGCCGACGGCGTCCTCGGGGGTGCGGTAGGCCGGCATGCGGGCGCCGGCCGCGATGGCGCGCGCCTCCGCCACCGAGGCCCCGCCCAGCCAGCACGAGAGCACCGTGCGCGAGGCGCCGCGCGCCACCGAGGCGATGGCTTCGGCCACGTCGCGGCTGTCGGCGGTCGCGGTGGGCGAATGGATCACCAGTACCGCATCGGCCTGCGGGTCCTGCAGCAGGATCTCGAGGGCTTGCCGGTAGCGCTCGGGCGGCGCGCCGCCTGACAGGTTCACCGGATTGCCGCCGCCCCAGCCCGGGGGCAGCAGCGCATCGAGCCGCGCCAGCGTCTCCGGCGCCAGGCTGGCGGCCACGCCTTCGCCGTAGTCCAGCGCGTCCAGCGCCAGCACGCCCGGGCCTTCGCCGTTGCTGAGGATGGCCAGGCGCTCCCCATGCAGGGGCCGGGCATAGGCCAGGGTCTCGACCGCCGCGAACAGCTGTTCGGTGGTGTACACGCGCAGCATGCCCGCGCGGCGGATGGCGGCGCCGAACACCTCGTCCGCATTGGCCAGCGCCGCGCTTTCGCTGGCTGCGGGGATGGCCGCAGGGATGGCCGCCCGCGGGGCCGCACGCGCATTCTCGCGGCGCGCCTTCAGCACCAGCACCGGCTTGCTGCGCGCCGCCGCCCGCGCGGCCGACATGAACTTGCGCGCATAGCGCAGGTCCTCGACATACAGCAGGATGGCGGAGGTCGCGCCGTCGCTGGCCAGGTAGTCGAGCGTGTCGCCCAGGTCGACGTCGCTCGAGTCGCCCAGGGACACGAAGCTCGAGAACCCGATGCCGCGCGTACGCGCCCAGTCCAGCACCCCGGTCATGAGCGAACCGGATTGCGACACGAAGGCGATGCGCCCGGGCAGCGCGCCGCTGTGGGCCACGCTGGCATTCAGGCCGAGACCCGGAATCAGGAGGCCGGCGCTGTCCGGTCCCAGCAGGCGCAGCAGATAGGGATGCGCGGCGTCGAGGCTGGCCTGGCGCAGGCTGCGGCCGCGCGCCTCCTTGCGCCCGGCCGCCGGCGGCGTGCTGAGGACCACGGCGGCGCGCGTGCCCAGCTCGCCGAGCTGGCGCACCAGCTGGGGAATGGTACCCGGCGGCGTGCAGATCACGGCCAGGTCCGGCGCCTCGGGCAGCTCGCCGACCGTGGCGTAGCAGCGCCGCCCGGCCAGTTGCTCGTACTTGGGGTTGACCGCGTAGAGCTGGCCGCGAAAGCCGCCTTCCTGCAGGTTGCGCAGCAGGGTCGCGCCCAGGCTGCCGGGGCGCTCCGAGGCCCCCACCAGCACGACCGAGCGCGGCGCGAACAGGCGGCCCAGGTTGCGGACGCTCATCTGGCAGGAGCGCCCGGGATGGCGGGGCAAGGCGGGGCCGGCGGCATGGACGCTCCTTTTCTGGATGGCGAGAACTGCAGCAAGCATAGCGCCCCTGCGCGCGGCGGCGCGCACACGATCGGCGGATGCGTGGCGGATGAGTGGCGGATGGGCGGCGGCAGGCCGGCTCAGCGGACCGACAGGCGGCGGTCGCGCAGGGCGTCGGTGAGCGGCAGCTCGCGCAGCGCGGGCGCCCGTGCCAGCAATTCGCGCATCAGGCCATCGGCCAGCAAGGGCGCGTGGAGGCGCACGGTGGCCGCGTCGAGGCCGGCGTCCTCGACATAGGCGCGCAGGATCAGGGCTTCGGGCAAGTCGCGCACGGCGATCGTGGCGAGGGCGCTCCCGGAGGAAGGCGGCGCGGCGGAAAAGAAGCGTAGGCGGAACTGGCGGTCGAGCAGGATCGTCCCGTTCAGGAAGCGGTCGATGCCGATGTCGGACAAGACCTGCTGGGACACTTCCGCGGCGCGTCCGGCCACCTCTTGCCGGGTCTTGCGGCGGCGCGGCGCGAACAGGCGGGTCAGCAATTCCACGGCGGGCTTCCTGGAGGTTGGTCTGCTGGGGATGCTAGCAGCAGCTTGGCAAACATGCAATCATCCGGCCCGCATGCCGCACGCCGTGTTGCGGGCGCGCCGCACTCCTCCCGCCTTCGCTCCTGAGCCGCCATCCCTCAGTTGCCATCGGTGCGGGCATGGGCGCATGCATGGCGCAGCAGCCCGAGCAGTTCCTGCGGCGCCACCGGCTTGGTCAGGTGCTCGTTGAAACCCGCCTCGAACGAGGCCAGGCGGTCTTCCTGGCGCCCGCGGCCGGTGACCGCCAGCAGGAAGGGACGCGGGACGCGGCGCGACAGCACCTGGGCCACTTCCAGCCCGCTCATCTCGGGCATGCCCAGGTCCAGCACCACGATCGCGGCAGGGCGTGCGTTGAACAGGCGCAGGGCCTGGGCGCCGTCGTGCGCCACCTCGACACTCGCGCCTTCCGAGCGCAGCAGCCAGGCCAGCGATTCGGCGGCGTCGACGTTGTCGTCGGCGATCAGGATGTCACAGGCCATGGTCCCCTCCCCATCCGCGTCCTGCTGCTCGCTGGCGGGGGCTTGCGCGCTGGTGTCGAGCGGCAGCAGCACGGTGAAGCGCGAACCTTTCCCCGCGCCCTCGCTGGCGGCGGCAATGCTGCCGCCATGCAGCTCGACCAGGCCCTTGGCCAGCGACAGGCCGATTCCCAGGCCGCCCTGGGCCAGGTGGCTGGCGCTGGCGACCTGCACGAAGGGGTCGAACACGCGCTCGATCACGTCCGGCTCCAGCCCCACGCCGTTGTCGCGTACCGTCACCTGGGCCATGCCGTCCACCGCCTTGAGCCCGAGCTCGATCCAGCCGCAGGGCGGCGTGTACTTCGCCGCGTTGTTGATCAGGTTGGCCAGCACCTGGGTCAGGCGCAGCGCATCGGCGTCGACCCATTGCGGCTCCGCGCACAGGTCGAGCAGCACCTGGTGGCGCCCGGCCTCGATCAGGGGCATGCTGGTCTGCAGGGTATCGCGGATCAGGCGTCCGAGCTCCACCCGTGCGCGCCGCAGCTCGATCTTGCCGCGGCCGATGCGCGACACGTCCAGCAGGTCGTCCAGCAGGCGCGACATCTGCTCCGTCTGGCGGCTGACCATGGCCGCGATCCATTCGATGCGGTCGGGCGGCAGCTGCTTGCTGCGCAGGAGCGACGCGGCGTTGGCGATCGGCGCCAGCGGATTGCGCAGTTCGTGCGCCAGGGTCGCGATGTAGACGTCCTTGCGCTTGTCGGCGTCCTTGAGCGCGTCCATCGCCTGTTCGCGCTCGCTCACGTCGAGCACCAGCGAGAAGCCGGTGACGATCTCGCCGTGCTCATCGTGCAGGACCGAGTTGTACCATTCGCAGCACAGGGTGCGGCCGTCGCGGGTCCGGTTGCGGTTGTTCGACTTGACGTACTTGGTGGCCGAGTCGCACAGGCGCCGCACCACCGCCGAGACACGCTCGGCGTCGTCCGCGTGCACGATGGGCAGCGCGTCGATGCGCTTGCCGAGGGCTTCCTCGGCGCTCCAGCCGAACAGCTCCTCGGCGCGCCGGTTCCACAGCGTGATGGCGAACTCGCGGTTCCACTCGATCACGGCGAGCGGCGTGTTCTCGATCAGGTAGCGGGTCTGGTCGAGGGCCCGGCCCAGGGCCGCACTGGCCTCGGTACGCTCGGTGATGTCGTCCAGTACCACCACCGCCGCCGCCAGTTCGGCCGCGCCGTCGCGCAGCGGCGCTCCGCTCACCGCGTATACCCGGCGCCCGGCCTGGTGCGTGGTCTCCAGCACCGCGTCGTGGAAACCCTGGCCCGCGATGGCGCGCCGCACCGGCTCGCCGATCAGCGCCAGCATGGTGGCCGGCCCTTGGCTCTCGTCGGCGCCGGCCGGCAGGAAATGCCGGACCATGCCCAGCGCCCGGTCGTTGGCCATCACGCAGCCGCCGTCCCGGTCGACGATCAGGACCCCGTCCGGCAGCTGGCGCAGCACCGTGCCGAGCAGGCTTTGCCACTGGGCGCGGGCGCGGGTGTCGACCATTTCGTGGAAAGTGGCGTGCAGGCGCGCATGCAGCGCGATGTTGTCGATCGCCAGCGCGCCCAGCACGAACAGCGAAGCCGCCAGGCCGTACAGCCGGCCCGCGTAGAAACCCAGGTCGTAGCGCGCGCCGTTGAGCAGGCAGGACATCGCCACTTCGAACACCCAGGCCGCCATCGCGACCGTCAGCCAGACGTCGAGCACGCTGCGCGGCCGCTTGCGCGCCGTGGTCCACAGGGTCCACAGCGACAGCCCCAGGATGGCGGCGCTGAGCCAGCGGTAGAGCGGCAGGTAGCGCGGGCCGTCCATCAGGGGCGGCAGGTAGGACGCGCCCGAGGTCGACACCAGCAGCAGGAAGGCGACGAACAGCGCCGTCAGCAAGCCGCCCAGGCGCATGAAGTGGCCCGGCAGCGGACTGCGGTAGGGAATGGTGTAGCCGAGCACGAACAGCGGATACAGCAGGTGCCAGGCAATCGTGAGCCAGGGCGCGGTCTGGCTGTTCGCTCCCAGCACGCCCTCGTCGGAGAACAGGCCGGGGAAGGTCAGCATGTGGGCCACCGCGATCAGCGCGGTGAACAGGTAGCCCAGGGTCAGGATCCCGAGCGCCAGCGAGCGCCCGGTATGCAGGTGGCCGAGCAGCAGGATGCCGGTGATCAGGTTGCTGGCCACCAGCACCGACTGGTACATCGGGATGAACTCGGGCGCCACCGGCAGGGCCACGCGGGCCGCCGGAGCCAGCACGGCGAACAGCAAGGCCAGGACGACGAGCACGCCGACGACGTTGCGCAACTGGGAAGCGGTAGGCGGGTGTTTCGCCAGGTCGGTCGGTTCTGCCAGCACACCGTGTCCCATTGGTCGTCCCATGAAGCCGCCGGGGGCAAGTCGGAGAAATCCGGCGGAAAACGTGTCGGTTCAGCGCATCATACGGTCCTGCCTTGTCCAATTTCCAACAAAATATAACGTAATAGATACCAACGGTACAGGTTTTTTAACCTGGTATCGCTATCGCATCAGGCGCTCGAACGCGCGCTGACGGGATAGCCGGCGGCGTCGATGGCGGCGGCGATGCGTTCGAGCTCGGCCCGGCTGTCGATGCGTACCCTCTTGCTTGGCAGGTCGATGGCGACCTTCGCGTCCCCGTCGACCTCCTGCACCGACTTGGTGACCCGTCCCACGCAATGCCCGCAGCTCATGCCCTCCACGGTCAGTTCATACATCGTGCTTCCTCCTGGTTGATGGGGCGCGGTGGCCCCGTTGACGATCATCGGATTGGCCGGCGCGGCCGGCGCCCAGCGCCGCAGCAGCAGCGCGTTGGCGACCACGCTGACCGAGCTGAGGGCCATGGCGGCGCCGGCCAATACGGGATTGAGCAGGCCGAGGGCGGCCAGCGGCACCCCGACCAGGTTGTACACAAAGGCCCAGCCCAGGTTCTGGCGGATCTTGCGGTAGGTGCGCTGCGACACCGCGATGGCATCCGGCACCAGGCCGGGATCGCCGCGCATCAGGGTCAGGCCGGCCGTCTGCATGGCCACCTCGGTGCCGCCGGCCATGGCCATGCCGACGTCGGCGGCGGCCAGCGCCGGCGCATCGTTGATGCCGTCGCCCACCATGGCGACCTTGCGGCCTTCCCGGCGCAGCTGCTCCACCACGCGCGCCTTGTCCTCCGGCAGGACCTCGGCATGGAAGCGCGCGATGCCCAGCTGCGCCGCCACCGCCCGCGCCGCGCCGTGGTTATCGCCGGTCAGCATCACCGGCTCCACGCCCATGGCCCGCAGGCGCGCCACCGCCGCCTGTGCGCCCGGCTTGAGGCGGTCGCCGAAGGCCAGCAGCCCCTTGACCCGCACCGTCCCGGCGCGCCGCACCACGAGCCAGGACACGGTGCGGCCGGCGCTTTCGTGCGCCTGCCCCGCCGCCGTATCGGCAGCCACGCCCAGTTCCTCCAGCATGCGGCGGTTGCCCAGGAAGACGGTCGCGCCATCGACCTCGGCGCGCACGCCCCGTCCCGGCAACGCCGCCGCCTCGAAGGCCGGCGCGGGCGCCAGCCCACGCGCCTGCCCCGCTTCGGCCACGGCGCGCGCCAGCGGGTGGGCGCTGTACTGCTGCACGGCCCAGGCCAGGCGCAGCAACCCGGGCTCGTCGTCGCCGTCGAGGGCGACCAGGGCGGGCTTGCCCTCGGTCAGGGTGCCGGTCTTGTCGAATACCACCACGTCCACCCCGTGGGCCGTCTCCAGCGCTTCGGCGTCCTTGATCAGGATGCCGTGGCGCGCCGCGGCGCCGGTGCCGACCATGATCGCGGTCGGCGTGGCCAGGCCCAGGGCGCAGGGGCAGGCGATCACCAGCACCGCCACCGCGTTCAGCAGCGCCGTTTGCCAGTCGCCGGCGGCCAGGCCCCAGCCGAGGAGGGTCAGCAGCGAAACCAGCAGCACGACCGGCACGAACACTGCGCTGACCCGGTCGACCAGGCGCTGGATCGGCGCCTTCACGGCCTGCGCATCCTCGACCATGCGGATGATCCGCGACAGCGTCGATGCCGCGCCCACGGCCGTGGCGCGCACCAGCAGCAGGCCTTCGCCATTGACGGCGCCGCCGGTCGCCTTGTCGCCCGCCCGCTTGGCGACCGGCAGGCTTTCCCCGGTCAGGAGCGATTCGTCCAGGTGGCTGGCGCCTTCGATCACGTCGCCGTCGGCCGGCACCCGTTCGCCCGGCAGCACCACCATCAGCTCGCCCGCGGCCAGTTCCGCCAGCGGCACCCGCACGTCGCGGCCGCCGCGGCGCACCAGGGCGTCGCTGCTGCGCAGGGCTTCCAGGGCCTCGATCGCCTGCACCGTCTGGCGCTTGGCCCGGCCTTCCAGCCACTTGCCCAGCAAGACCAGGGTGATCACCACCGCCGAGGATTCGAAATACAGATGGGCATGGCCGCCATGCGCCAGCAGCAGGTAGAGCGAAAGACCGTAGGCCGCGCTGGTGCCGAGCGCCACCAGCAGGTCCATGTTGCCGCTGGAGGCGCGCAAGGCTTTCCAGCCGGCGCGGTAGAAACGCGCGCCGAGCCAGAACTGCACCGGGGTCGCCAGCAGCAGCTGCAGCCAGCCGGGCAGCATCCATTCGAGGCCGAAGGGCTGGGCCAGCATCGGCGCCGCCAGCGGCGCGCTCAGCAGCGCGGCGGCCGCCGCCGGCCACCAGGACGGCGCTGCGCCCCGCGGTGCCGGAGCGGGCGCGCCGGCCGCTTCCTCCAGCGCTTCGTAGCCGGCCGCCCGCACGGCCCGGGACAGGTCGGCGGGCGAGGCCGCGCCGCGCACGCTGGCCTTCTCGGTTGCCAGGTTGACGCTGGCCCGCTCGACGCCCGGCACCGCCAGCAGCGCCTTTTCGACGCGGGCGACGCAGGAGGCGCAGGTCATGCCGCCGATGCGCAGGGTGGTCTCACGGCTGGAATGGGTGCTGTCCATATGCTTGCTCCTCGATCACATAGGGACAGCATAATCCTTCCCACGATGGGAAGGTCAAGCGCTGCCGGAAGCCGGGAGCTCGGGCCGGATGCACCCGCGCCCTGCCCGCTTGGCCTCGTACATGCGCTGGTCGGCCTCGCGGATCAGCGCATCGGGACTCAGGCCGGCGCCGGGCGGACACAGGGCGATGCCGATGCTGGCGCCCACCTGCACCTGCGTGCTCCACAGGGCCGCCGGCTGCGCGATCGACGCGATCAGCTTGGCGCCGACGCGGTGGGCGTCGCCCCAGGTGTCGCCCAGGTCTTCCAGCAGCACGGTGAATTCGTCGCCCGCCAGGCGGAACACGCTGTCGGTCTTGCGCACCGCGGCGCGCAGGCGGTCGGCCAGGATGCGCAGCAGCGCATCGCCGGCGTCGTGCCCGAACTCGTCGTTGACGGCCTTGAAGCCGTCCAGGTCGACGAACAGCAGGCCCATGGTGCGTCCGCTGCGTCCCGCGCGCGACTGCACCACGGGCAGCGCTTCCATCAGGGCGCGCCGGTTCGGCAAACCGGTCAGCGCATCGTGCCGGCTTTCGTATTCGCGCCGCGCCTCGGCTTCCTTGCGCTCGGTGATATCGTGCAAGAAGGCGCTGAACAGCGGCTCGCCGTCGATGTCGAGCGCGCGGATGCGCAGTTCGATCATCAGGCGGCTGCCGTCGCGCCGCATGGCGGGCAGCTCCAGGCGCCGGTCGACCACGCTCGCCACCCCGGTCTTCAGGTAGCGCCGCATGCCGGCCTGGTGCGCTCCCGCCAGTTCGGGTGGAATGATCAGGCATTCGAGGGTGGTCCCGAGCGCCTCTTCCGCGCTCCAGCCGAAGGTTTCCTCGGCCTGGCGGTTCCAGGCCGTCACCAGGCCGTGCCGGTCGAGGCTGATGTAGGCGTCGTTGGCGTTCTCGATCACGGTGCGCAGCTGCACTTCGCGTGCGCGCAACTCCTGCTCGGCCTGGCGCTGGCGGCCGATCGCTTCCTGCAGCTCGCGCGTGCGCTCCTCGACCCGCCGCTCGAGGCCGGCGTTCAGCTCGGCCAGCTCTTCCTCGGCGCGCTTCTGCGCATCGATGTCCTTGACCACGGCCACGTTGTACTCGTGCTCGCCGTCGGGCCCGAGCTTGCGCGAGACGTCGACCTGGACCCAGACCAGACTGCCGTCCTTGCGCACATAGCGCTTCTGGCGGGTGAAACGCTCGATCTCGCCGGCATGCAGGCGGCGGATCAGCTCGGCGTCTTCGGCGCGGTCGGGCGGATAGGTCACTTCCGGGAAGCGGATGCCCAGCAGCTCCTGTTCGCCGTAGCCCAGGATCTGGCACAGTGCCGGGTTGACGCTGACCCAGGTGCCGTCAGGCAGCACCAGGGCGATGCCGACCACGGCGGCGTCGAACACCGAGCGGAAGCGCGCCTCGCTGGCGCCCAGCACCGCCCCGGTGCGTTCCAGCTGGGCGCGCGCCACCGCCAGCCGCTCGCGGTAGCGGATTTCCTCGGTGATGATCGCGGCCAGGTCGCTGAGTACGGCCTGGTCTTGCTCGCTCAGCTCGCGCGGACGGGTATCGATCGCGCACAGGGTGCCGATCGCCAGGCCGGCGCTGGTGCGGATCGGTACGCCCGCATAGAAGCGGATGTTGGGCGCACCCGTGACCAGGGGATTGCTGCGGAAGCGCTCGTCCTCGGTGGCGTCCTTCACCACCATCGGCGGCCCCTGGCAGATCGCGTGGGCGCAGAAGGCGTGTTCGCGTGGGGTTTCGGCCACGTCCAGCCCGGCCCGCGACTTGAACCACTGGCGCTCGGCGTCGACCAGCGAGAACAGCGCGATCGGCACCTCCAGCAGCTGGCTGGCGAGGCGGGTGACGCGGTCGAACAGGGGTTCGGACGGCGTGTCGAGCAGGGACAGCGCATGCAGCAGCGCCAGGCGTTCGGCTTCATCGGAAGGCAAAGGAGCTGCGGGCATGTCCTCGTCTCGCTGGATGGTTCGAAGGGGGCCGGACGGAGCGCGGCCACTGCACGAGTCAAACTGTAGCAGATGTTCCCGGCACGTCCAGACACTGGATGGCGCCCAATTGTGACGCAGGATGCAATTTTTCGTTACAATCTTACCCTAAAGAATTTATATACTAGAGGAACAAGGACTATTTCCGACCCCATGCGCCATCTCCCGCTGTTCATCCTCGCCGCCACCCTCTTCTCCAGCCCCGCTGGCGCGTACGACGCTGCCCAGGCCGGCACCGGCGCCACCGCCGTTCCGGCGGAAAGCGCCGTGCGCGAGGCCGAGCGCCGGCGCGCGGCGGCGGTGGCCAGCCGCGACATCGGCATCCTGCGCACCCTGATCGGCGGCGAGTACTACCACGTCGAGAGCAACGGCCGGGCGCGTACCAAGACCGAATTCCTGCAAGCGCTCGCGCGCGACGAGTTCAAGCTGTCGGCCTATGGCATCGACGACATGGAGATCACGGTGATCGGCAGCGGCCGGGCCGCGCTCGTGACCGGGCGCTTCCACGCCAGGATGCAGACGACCGACGCCGTGCGCCAGTTCCGCGGGCGCTACGTGCGGGTCTGGACCCTGCATTCCGAAGGCTGGCGCAACACCCTGCACCAGAGCACCGAGATCCGGCCGGCCGGAACGCCCGCGCCGGGTGCGCGCCCGCTGCCTCTGCAGTAAGACGCGACGCTCAGGTACCGGGCCGGCGGCGCGCCTGCAGGTCGAGCCAGGCCACCAGGAGGAAGGCGCCAGCCAGGCCGAGGTGTTCGAAGAAGCCGTTCTCCGCCATCCTGCGCGCCGGACCCGCGAGCTCCCACCAGCGGTTGGCGACGCCGTTCGCGGCCAGGGTGAACAGCGCCAGCCAGGCCGCCCCGGCCCAGCGCCACCATCCACCCACCACCAGCACCGAGGCTCCCAGTTCGCCCGCGATAGCCAGCAGCGCCAGCGGCGCCGGCGGACGCAGCCCGAACTGCGCCATCTCCGCCACTGCGGCCGGAAAATCGAGCGCCTTCTCGAGGCCGCCCTGCAGGTAGGCTGCGCACAGCAGCAGCAGGCATAGCCGGACGACCAGCGTGGTGCCGGCCGGTCGGGCTTGCAGGAAAATCCGTTGCGGGACCGTCATGGTGTCATCCATTGTGAAGTGAGCCGCGCACATGATAGGGGCTTGCGCGCGCACCGGAAAGACACGAAGGTGGGAGTCTCGCCCACCCGAAAGCCTATCCCGCCGTAAATATAACTTGCCAATATGCATACGTATGTACAAAATCCACGGTACATACTTATCACTGGCAGGGACTTATGCAGACGGCGGACATCAAGGAGATCGCGGCGCTCGAACAGCAGGCGCTGCAGGCGGACGCGCGCGGCGACACGCGGCGCGCCGTGCAATGCTGGGAGGCGTTGCTGGCGCGCGCGCCGGACCATCCGCGCGCCCTGCGTTCGCTCTCGCACGAGGCCTTCAGCGCCGGACGCCTGGACCGGGCGCGCGCGCTGCTGCAGCGCCTGGTCGACGTCGACGGCCGCGACAAACAGCAATGGCTCAACCTGTCCGTGGTCTGCCTGGCGCAGAAGGACGAGGACGGCGAGGAAGCGGCCCTGCGCGGCGCGCTCACGGTCGATCCCTACGACCTGGTGGCGCTGGTGCTGCGCAGCCGCCTGTACATCCGCCAGGGCAGGCGCCAGGCGGCGGCCGGCGCCTGCGCTGCGGTGGCGGCGGTGGCGCCGCCCCTGCACACCCTGCCGCCGGACCTGCAGCCGGTGGTGCGCGAAGCGCTCGACTGGCACGAGGCCTACAACCGCGAATTCGGCGCCCACCTGGACAGCTTCCTGGCGCCCTACCTGCGCGAGCTGCAAGGAGAAAACCTCGCGCGCTTCCGCGAGTCGGTCGACATCATGACCGGCCGCAAGCGGCGCTATGATTCCCAGCCCGCCCTGTTCCACTACCAGGGCCTGCTTCCGACCAGCTTTTTCGCGCGCAGCGAGTTTCCCTGGCTGGATGCGCTGGAGGCGTCGACCGGCGACATCCGCGAGGAATTCCTCGCCGTGCTGGCGGCGGAGCAAGGCTTCACGCCCTACATCGACTATTCCGAAGACCAGCCGCTCAACCAGTGGGCCGAGCTGAACAAGTCGCTGAGCTGGAGCGCCTTCCGCCTGATCGACAACGGCGCGCCGGTCGAAGACAATGCCGCCCGTTGCCCGCGCACCATGGCCGCCCTGCGTGGCGCGCCCCAGCCGGACCAGCCGGGACGCACGCCGAGCGCCATGTTCTCGGTACTCAAGCCGAAGACCCGGATTCCGCCGCATACGGGCGTGAGCAATGTCCGCCTGGTGACCCACCTGCCCCTGATCGTGCCGCCGGGCTGCGGCTTCCGTGTCGGCAACGACACGCGCGAATGGGAGGTGGGCAAGGCCTGGGTCTTCGACGACACCATCGAACACGAGGCGTGGAACGACAGCGAGCAGCTGCGCGTGGTGCTGATCTTCGACGTCTGGCACCCGCAACTGTCGCAGGCGGAGCGCGCGATGATCACGGCGATGACGGCCGGGATCAACCAGTTCACCCAGGCCGCGGGCGGGTTCGCACTCTAGCCCGGCGCACCGGCCAGGGCGCCGTGACGGCCAGCCGCGCTTGGCTGCGCCGAGGCGCTCGTCGCATTGTTAGTAATCAAGGTCTCCCCTACACCTTTTCCTAGAATGGCCCAAGCCGGCTTCGACTCCGGCCCAGCCGACAGGACGAGGAGGGAAGCAAGAATGCGGGTTGATGCAAGGTGGAGCGCGCCCTCCGGACAGCGCGCACGGCCAATGCTCCCGCCGCGCAGGCGGGAGCGGGGGGTGTTCGCGATCATGGCCGTGCCCGCCGTTATCGTGATGCTGGGGGTGTGCGGCCTGGCGATCGACCTGGGCCTGGTCTACAACAGGAAGGCCGAACTGCACGGCCTGGCCAAAACCGTGGCGCTGGCCGCGGCCCGCGAATTGAACGGAACGCCGGCCGGCATCACCGCCGCGCTTGCCAAGGGCGGCGACGCCGCGCGCCGCATCAAGTTCAAGTACGGGGTCGCGGTGCCCTGGACCGACGAAGCGATCAAGTTCGGCAGCTCGCCGTCCGCCGACGGCGGCTGGGTGGACGCGGCCAGCGCAAGGGGTAACCCCGCGGCCCGTTTCTATGTGAAGGTCGACACCTCGGTGCTGAACGTGGATCTCGGCGCCATCCAGGCCATCTTCATGCCCATCGTGACCGGCTCCGACGCGCCGCTCGTCATCAGCGAGGTCGCGATCGCAGGCCGCTCGGCCATCAACGTGGATCCGCTCGCCATTTGCGCGATGTCCCCGCTGCCGGGCGCGGCCCGCGCCAACACCACCAGCTCGGACGAACTGGTGGAATACGGATTCCGGCGCGGCGTCACCTACGACCTGATGCAGTTGAACCCGAACGGCATCTCGCCCGTGCATTACGTGGTCGATCCGGTCGCGCCACCAGGGGGGCTGGGCGCGGCCGGCAATACCAGCGCCACCACGGTGTCGCCCTTCGTGTGCGCCGGTCGCATGTGGATCCCGCGGGTCACCGGCGGCCCGATCCGGGTAAGCTCGCCTTTCCCGATCGGCTCGCTGTACCGCCAGCTCAACGCGCGCTTCGACCAGTACGAAGGCGGCGTGTGCGATCCTGGCGGCGCGCCCCCGGACTTCAACGTCAAGGCCTATACCCATGATGCGGGTAACGGGGTTACGTGGATGACTCCACGGCCGGCCGTCAACAGCGCAGCGGGCCACGCGGACGGCAACCGCCTGCGGACGATCGCCGACCCGGCCTCGCCCCCATCGGGCGTCGACGCCACCATGTACGGGCCGCTGTGGGCCTATGCGCGCGCCGTCAAGTTCTCGGGCTTTACGGAAGGCGTGCCCGAACCGGCCGACGGCTATCCAAGGTTCGCGCCGTCGGACTGGCCCAAGCTCTACCCTTCCGGCCCTGCCGCGACGAGTTTCCCGACCAAGACGCCTTACTTCTCGACGGTCGGCAATCACTACCGGGCACCCTCGGGCGAGCACCTTCCCACCGCCCGCATCAACCGGCGCCTGCTGCACGTGCCCCTGCTCAGCTGCCCGGTCGCCCCGGGCACCAACGTGGGCGCCACCGCCGTGGCGATCGGCAAATTCTTCATGACCGCGCCGGCGACTTCGACCAGTGTGTTCGCGGAGTTCGCCGGCATCGCGCACGAATCCACGGTTCCCGGCCAAGTCGTCCTCTACCCATGAACATCTCCCATTCCAGGGCGCCCCGGCAACGGGGCGCCGCCGCTGCCGGTTCGGCCGGCGCCGGCCGCTACGGCATTCCGACCAACATGAGCGACGAGGTGCACGATGCCCGGGGCTGACAGGAAAGCGCGGGCCTGGCGGCCCAGGAACCGCGAGTCGGGCGTGGCCGCGATCGAGGTCGCCCTGCTCGCGGGGGTCTTCCTGCTGTTCGTGTTTGGCGTGATCGAGATCGCACGCATGATGTACATCGTGAATACCCTCCAGGAGTCGACCCGCCGGGCCGCCGCCGCCGCGTCCCTGGTCAGCCACCGCGACACGGGCGCCCTCGACCGCATTCGCCAACAGGCCGTGTTCCGCGATTCGCCCGGCAACCTGATCTTCGGCGCGCCTGTCACCGACCGCAATATCCGCATCGATTATCTGGCGCTGGCCTCGCGTGGCGGCTCGGCGCCGGTGCTCAGCCCGATTCCCACCGCCTCGCTGCCCACCTGCCCGCGCGAGAACCGCAGGATATGCCTGTTGAATCCGCATGCCGCCAACTGCATCCGCTTCGTGCGGGTGCGGGTGTGCGAGAACAATGAGGAGGACGCATGCCACCCGGTCGAGTACCTGTCGATGATGCCCTTCCTCGCACTGCCGGTCGGCCTGCCCAGGGCAACCACGATCACCATGGTGGAGTCGCTGGGTTCGCAACCTGAAGGGACGCCCTGCCTGTAGAAGTGGATTGCGCTCCCGGGGAAGTCTATGCTGCGAACCGCCCCGGCTTTCGTGAAGGCCGGTGAGTGCGGGTCAGGCCGGATAGTCCGACTGCTCGGACGGGCGTTTCGGCAGGCGCGCGGCTCGACCTGGCCGGATTCGTGCTCGCCGATTCAGTCCGCCGGCCCGCCGGGGCCAATGCCGCCATGCAGGCCGGGCCCACGCGCAAGGTCGAGCTCGGCGAACCGGTCCCGGTGCTGCCGTTCTACGCCACGGCGGCCAGCGACCGCGAGGAGCGCCCCCGGTTTCGCGCGACACCTATGGGCAGGATCAGCGGCTCGTGGAGGTGCCACAGGCACGCTGAGAGCTCCGTACACTCCCTCAAGGACGGCGGCGTGCGGTGCCCAGCAGCGCTCGCAGGTCCCGGTTCAGCCGGCGCAACAAGCCCGGCATCGCGCTACACAGGGCAGCGTCCGGCGCGGTCCCCGGCGCAACGAGTGGCGCCTCCACGCCATACAGCAGCAGGACTGGAGGCAGCAGGCCGAGTACCCGGCCAAGGGCCAGGGCCTGCGCCACGTCCATCCCGTGGCTCGACAGGCCGCCCTGGTCCGCCGCCAGTTCGTGCACGGCCAGCTTGCGCACCGTCCCGGCCGCCGCTCCGCTCCGCATCGCGTCGACCAGGACGACGGCCGGCAGGCCGCGCACCAGCGCCAGCAGGTCACCGGGCTGCTCGCAGCGGCAGGTTTCCACCATCCCGTCCGGAAAACGCCGTGGCAATCCACTCGACGCGAGCGCCTCGACGGCATCCCAGCCGATGCGATCGTCGCCGCACCATGAACCGATGCCGATGATGCGCACCCGGGCGAGCCGCGCTACAGGCGCCGGAGGGCGAGTTTCAGGAAGTGGGTGGCGCATGAGATGCAGGGGTCGTAGTTGCGGATCACGGTCTCGCCCAAATGGCGCAGTTCGTCTTCGCCGCGCTCGAGACCGAACTCCTCCAGCGCCTGGCGCAGGTCCTGCTCGATGCGCGCCTGGTTCTGGCTCGTCGGCGGAACGATGCGCGCCGCCTCGATCAGCCCTCCGGCGCCGGCCTGGTAGCGGTGCCAGAGGATGCCGCGCGGCGCCTCCGTGCAGGCGATTCCGACGCCCGCATGCGGCACGATGTCGGCATGGGGCGTCGGTGGGACGGTGTAGGCGTCGAGCAGGCGCACCGCCTCCAGCAGCGCGCAGTACACTTCCGCGGCGCGCGCCACGATGCCGTGAAACAGGTTGGCGCTGGGGAAGCTTACGCCGGCCGCCGCCAGGGCCGCGCGCACTGGCGCCGGCAGCAGGTCGTGGTTCAGGTTGAGGCGGGCCAGCGGACCGACCAGGTAGGCCTGGCCATGCAGCAGGCTGTACAGGGCGGTCGAGTGCGGCACCTGGTGTTCCGCGAAATGGGCCTCGAACTCCGTCGCCGCGATGTCGAGCCCCTGGTCGGACACGATGCGGCCTTCATTCATGGGGTACTCCCGCCCTGAGCGCAGCGCCACGCTGGCGAACTGCTGGCGGCCGGCCGGCAGCGGCAGCGACGCGGTCCAGGCCAGCAGCGCCTCGGCGTCGGGCAGCGCGGCGCGCAGGCGCAGGCACAGGGCCGCGACGGTTTCCTCGGCCGGCGCATGGTGGAAGCCGCCGACGCGCACGCCCACCGGATGCACCGAGCGCGCGCCGAACAGCCGGATCAGGTCGTTGCCCAGGGCCTGCAGCGCCAGTCCGCGCCTGACCTCGGCCGGATGGCGTTGCGCCAGCTCGATCACGCTGCCGCAGCCCAGGAAATCCGGCGCCGCCAGCAGGTGAATGTGCAGGCAGTGACTTTCGATCCATTCTCCACAATACATGACGCGCCGCATCGCCCTCACCCACGGGCCCGGATCGATCCCGAACAGGCTTTCGAGGGCATGGACCGCGCTCATCTGGTAGGCGACGGGACAGATGCCGCAAATGCGCGCCACCATGTCCGGTACCTCGTGATAGGCGCGCCCTTCCAGGAATTTCTCGAACAGGCGCGGCGGCTCGTAGATGCGCAGCCGCAGGCCGGCAATGCGGCCGTCGGCGATATCCACCTCCAGCGCCCCTTCGCCTTCGACCCGGGCCAGGACCGGCACCCGGATGCGGATCTCGCGCGCTTCACTCATTTTCTCCTCCGCTCGCCTCGATCCCCGCCTTGCGGAAGGCCGGCGCGCCATTGTTGATGAACAGGTAGCGCCGCGCCACTTCTTCCCTGACCAACCCGAGTCCTTCCAGCCAGTGCGACAGCGAGCGGGTGTTGAGGTTCTCGGCCGGACCATAGCAGCCGTAGCAATCGCGCCCGAAGGACGGACACAGGGCGCCGCAACCGGTGCGGGTGACCGGTCCCATGCAGGGCATCCCCTTGGCCACCATCACGCAGACGTTCTGGCGCCGCTTGCATTCGAGGCAGACCTTGTCCTCTTCTTCCGGCGGCAGCACGCCGGACAGCAGGGCGCGCAGGGCGCCCAGCACCTGCCTGCCGTTCACCGGGCAGCCCCACAGTTCGAGGTCGACTTGGACATGGCGCGCGATCGGGGTCGAGGTGGCAAGCGAATCGATGTATTCAGGACTGGCGTACACCGCCTTGAGCCAGGCCTTGGCGTCGGCCATGCCGCGCAGCGCCTGCACGCCGCCTGCCGTGGCGCAGGCCCCGATCGTGACCAGCCAGGTGGCGCCGGCGCGGACCCGGCGGATGCGCTCCAGGTCGTGGGCGGTGCCGATGCTGCCCTCCACGAAGGCGACGTCGACATGCTCGTCCCCGGCCAACGGGCCCGCTTCCGCGAAATGCACGATGTCGACCAGCTGCGCGAGCTCGAGCAGGGTCTCGCCCAGGTTGAGGAAGGCCAGCTGGCAGCCGTCGCAGGAGCTGAACTTGTGCACCGCGATGCGTGGTTTCATCAGAATCCCCTGACGTCGAACAAGGCCTTCACCTCGGGGTAGGCGTAGACGGGCCCCTGGCGGCAGACGAAGGAGGCGCCGTACTGGCAATGGCCGCAGTGCCCCACGGCGCACTGCATGTTGCGCTCCATGCTGAGGTAGATGCCGTCCTCCCGGATGCCGCGCCGCCGCAGTTCCGGAATGCTCGCGCGCATCATGCCTTCCGGTCCGCACATCATGACCAGGGTGCGTCCGGGATCGATGCACGCATCGTCGAAGACCTCGGTGACCAGGCCCACGTGCCAAGGCCAGAGCGGACCGCCGCGGTCGGCCGACAGCAGGACCTGGGTGTCCGGCTGGCCGGCCCAGCGGGCGTAGCGCTCGCGCCAGAGCAGGTCCTCGGCGTGCTTGACGCCCTGGATGACGACCAGCCTGCCGAAGGCGGACCGGCGCAGGAGGATGTACTCGATCACCGACACCACCGGCGCGCAACCCAGCCCCCCGGTCAGCACCAGGACGTCGCGGCCGGCGGCCTGGTCCAGTGGCCAGCCCCGTCCGTAGGGCCCGCGCAGGCCGATGCGCTGGCCGGCCTGCAGCCGGGCCATGCCGTCCGTCACCCGCCCGACGCCGCGGATGGTATGCATCAGGTGTTCCGGGTCATCGGGGTCGGAGACGATGGAAATGGGCACCTCGCCCACGCCGTACAGGTAGAGCATGTTGAATTGCCCGGGCGCGAAACGGTAGGCGCTGCGCGTTGCCGGGTCGCACAGGCGCAGCCGCAGGGTGAACACGGAGGGGGATTCCTGGATCCGCTCGACGATGTCGGCTTCGGCCGGCAGATAGGGATTCATGGCCCGTCTCCGCAAATCGCACCCGCCTCCTCGGTGATGTCGATCCCGACCGGGCACCAGGCAATGCAGCGCCCGCAGCCGACACAGCCGCTGCGTCCGAACTGGTCGTGCCAGCTGCCGAGCTTATGGGTCAGCCACTGGCGGTAGCGGGTGCGGGTATCGGGCCGCACCGTCAGGCCGTGCAGGTAGCTGTGGCCGCGGGTAAAGCAGGAGTCCCACTCGCGCGCATGCTCGGACTCGCCGCCGTCGATGCGCTGCCGTTCCGGTTCGCTGTGGCAGAAGCAGGTTGGGCAGACCGAGGTGCAGTTCCCGCAGGACAGGCAACGGTCCGCGACCTCGTCCCAGCGCGGGTGCTCCAGATTCGCGAACAGGGCGTCGCGCAAGTTGCGCCCCGGAAGACGGCGCGTCATCGCGCTTGCGGCATCGGCGCTCTGGCGCCGCGCCTCGGCGGCTTGTGCCGAAGTGGCCGTGTCCAGCGCCAGCGCCGCCAGGACGGCCTCGCCGCGCTCTCCGCCGGCCTGGGCCAGGAAGCCGTCGTCCCTTTCGTCCAGCACGATATCGTAGCCCTGCTCCGCCCGCGGGCCGTCGCCGGTCGACGCGCAGAAGCAGGTGGCGGCGGGATGGCTGCAGTTGACCGCCACCAGGAACAGGCCCTCGCGGCGCCTGGCATAGAAAGGATCGGGGACTGCCCCGTGCGCGCCCTGCAGGAAATGCTGGTCCTGGATCGCCAGCGCCGCCAGGTCGCAGGCGCGCACGCCGAATACCGCCAGCGGCCGGGTGGCCGGCAGCGCGCTGTCGAAGTCGATGCCGCCGTCGGGCCGGCGCCGCGCACGCCACAAGACTTCGGTGGGTGCGAACAGGAGCGGCTTCAGGGCCTGCGGGCCATTGGCCCAGGCAAAGGCGCGCGGGCTGGCGGTCCGCGTCAGGCGGTAGCTGCCCGCCTCCTGCGTGTCGCGCACGCCTGCCGGCAGCTCCGCAGCCTGTGTCAAGGGACCATACACGATGGCGCCTTCTCTTTCCCTGGGGCCGATGCAGCGGAAACCGGCGCCGGCCAGGGCATCGATCAGGTCCTGCAGCCGCGCGCGCGGCAGGAAGCGTTGCAGGGGCATGTCCATGCGGTCCTCCTTCAGCAGATCCGCGGCAGCGGATCATCTTCCAGTTCTTGCAGCAAACGCTCCCCGCCAAGCACCGTACGCAGCGCCACGCCGGGCCGCCCTGCCCTCACGGCGCCGACGATGGCGGCTTCGCGTCCCTCGGGAAGTGCGCGCCATGCGGCGAGGGCCGCCGGGGCATCGTCCTCGCTCACGGCGGCCAGGATCCGTCCCTCGCACGCCAGGTACAACGGGTCGTAGCCGAGCATGTCGCAGACCGACTGCACGGCGGGACGGATCGGGATGGCCGCCTGGTCGAGCGCGACCGCGCGTCCGCTCGCGCGGGACAGTTCGTGCGCGACGGTCGCCAGCCCGCCCCTGGTCGGGTCGCGCATGAAGCGCAGGCCGGGCAGCGGCAACAGGGCCTGCGCCAGCCCGAGCACATTGGCGCAGTCGGACGCCAGCTCGCCCGACAGGCCAAATTCCTCCCTCGCCAGCAGGACGGCGATGCCATGGTCCCCCACCGGTCCGCTGACGAGCAGCCGGTCTCCTTCCTTCACCCCAGCCGGTCCGGGCGGAGCGCGATGGCTGCGCAGGCCGACGCCGGTGGTGGCGAGATACAGGCCGCCGCCTTCCCCGCGCCGCACCACCTTGGTATCGCCGGCCACCACCACCACGCCCGCCGCGGCGCGCGCGGCGCCGGCCATGCTGGCGACGATCCGCTCCAGTTGCGCGACCTCGAGACCCTCCTCGATGATCGCGTTCAAGGTCAGGTAGAGCGGAACGGCGCCGGCGACCGCCAGGTCGTTCACCGTGCCGTTCACCGCCAGGCTCCCGATGTCGCCGCCGGGGAACTCCAGCGGTTGCACGGTGAAGGCGTCGGTGCTCAGCAGCAACTCCGTGCCGCCCAGCGGCACTGCCGCCGCATCCGCATCCGCGTCCAGCCAGGGGTTGCCGAGATGGCGCACGAACACGGCGTCGATCAGCTCGCGCATCAGGCGTCCGCCATTGCCGTGGGCAAGCAGGATGTGCCGGTCCTGCATCATCGCCGCGCTCCCGCCTCCACCAGCTGGCCGAAAGCCAGGGCGGCGTCGTTGCAAGGCAGCCGCTGCGCCAGGCGCACTTCGAAGCCGTCCGTCGCCAGCAGGCCACACGCCTCCTCGGTGAGCCGGCGGTTCTGGAACACGCCGCCGGCGAAGCCGACATGGCATATGCCCTGCTCCTCGCGCAGGGCGCGCGCCTGCGTCAGCAGCCCGCGCGCCAGGCTGGCGTGGAACATCGCGGCCCGCTCGCCCGCCGGCCGGCGCCGGTCGGCCAGCGGGGCGACCAGCGGGCGCCAGTCCAGTTCCCATAAGCCTCCGCCGTTCCTGGCCAGCGGCAGCGCGACCGGCGCGGCATCCCATCCTTCGGCGCTCGCTTCCAGCCACATCGGCCCCTGCCCTTCGTAGCTGGCCTCGTCGAGCAGCCCCACCAGGGCCGCCGCGCCGTCGAACAGCCGGCCCGCCGCCGTGGTCGTGCTGCAGTTGATGCCCTTGCGCCAGGCCTGGAACAGCAAGGCGGCGTGTGGGCCGCGCCACGCCCGGCCGCTCTCCCAGCACAGTGCGGCCGCGCTGCGCCAGGGCGCGCGCGCGGCCTGCCCGGCTGCCGCCAGGCGGAACGGACGCAGGCTTGCCACCCGGCGCCAGGCGCCGGGGACGCCGAGCAAGGCTTCGCCTCCCCACAGGCTGCCATCGTCACCCAGGCCGACGCCATCCCAGGTAAAGACCAGCCAGCGCGCGACCTCGGGATATTCGGCGGCCAGCGCCGAAGCGTGGGCGCGGTGGTGCTGCACCCGAATGGCCGGCAGGCCCGATGCCATGGCCCAGCGCGTGCCCGCATAATCCGGATGCGCATCGCAGACGACGCCTTGCGGCGTCACCCCGTGCAGGGCGGCAAGCTCGGCCAGCGCCGCCTCGAACACGGCAAGCGCGCGCGGGCTATCCAGGCCACCGATATGCGGCCCAAGCACCGCCCGGCTGCCCCAACCCAGCGCGATCGCGTTCTTCATGTGACCGCCGGTCGCGAGCAGGGGCCGGGCCAGGGCGCGCGGCAGGGCCATCTCCACAGGGGCCGCGCCGCGCCCGAGCCGGATCGGCCTGGGCCTGCCAGCGATCACGCGAAACACCGAGTCGTCGGCCGGACGGGCGATGGGCCGGTCGTGATGCAGGCAGGCGTCGGCGACATCGCCCAGGCGTCCCTCGACGTCCGCCGCCTCGGTCAGGACCGGTTCGCCGCTGATATTGGCGGAGGTGGCCACCAGGGGCCGGCCGAAGGACTGCATCAGGAGATGATGCAGCGGGCTGCAAGGCAGCATCGCGCCCACTTCCGTCAGGCCCGGATGGACGCAACGCGCCAGCGCCGCGCCGGGTTTCGGCCGCACCAGCACGATCGGGCGCGGCGGACTCCATAGTGCCGCCTGCGCGGGCGGCTCCAGGTCCAGCGTGCGGTCCAGGCAGGCGGCGTCGGCGGGAAACAGCAGGGCCAGGGGCTTATGGGGCCGGCGCTTGCGCACCCGCAGGCGCTCCACGGCGGCCTCGTTCCCGGCGTCGGCCAGCAGATGGTAGCCGCCGATGCCCTTCGCCGCGACGATGCGTCCCGCCTTCAGCTGCGCAACGCACTCCGCCAGCGCGGCCTCGCCATGCAGCGGCGGCCTGCCGGGGGCATGGAAGGCTAGCTGCGGCCCACAGTCGGGACAGGCGACCGGTTCGGCGTGGAAGCGCCGGCTGCCGGGGTCCTCGTATTCGCTCCGGCAGCGTGCGCACAGGCGGAATGCCTTCATCGTCGTATTCGCCCGGTCGTAGGGCAGCGCCGCGATCAGCGTGTAGCGCGGGCCGCATTGGGTGCAGTTGATGAAGGGATAGCGGTAGCGCGGGTCGGCAGGATCGCCGAGTTCGCGCACGCAGTCGTCGCAGCAGAACAGGTCGGGCGGCAGGAACACTTCCCCGTCCGCATCGGCGTCGCTCGCGAGAATACGAAAGTCCGGGAAACCGGATGGAGGCTGTGCCTCGCAGGAAGCGAGGCGCGCGCGGGCCAGCGGCGGCGCCTCCGCCAGCAGGGCCTGGCCGAAGCGTTCCAGCGCGGCGGCCTCGCCTTCGCCGACGACCAGGACCTGGCCCGCGACATTCTGCACGAAGCCCCGGATGCCGCGGGCGCCGGCAAGACGGTGCACGAAAGGCCGGAATCCGACGCCCTGGACCCGCCCCGACAGCAGCCAGCGGCAGGCCGCCGCCGCGCCCTCCGCCCGTTCCCCAGTCGCGTTCACCGTATCCATGGCATCAAGCTTCGCTCCCCGCCAGCCCGGCCGGACGTTTCCCGGCCGCCCACCAGATGCGGCAGGCTCCCTCGTCGGACACCATGCAAGGGCCGACCGGCCCACGCGGCGTGCAGGCGCGGCCGTAAAGACGGCACTGGTCGGGGTAGATCTGCCCCAGCACCACTTTCGCGCAGTCGCAGCCCGGCGGCATCCGGCCCGCACGCTTGCGGCCGGCCTGCGGATCGGCGGGGAAGCGCAGGCGTGCGTCGTGCCCGGCGAAAGCGGACGTCAAGCGGTAGCCCGAGCGCGGAATCACGCCGATGCCGCGCCAGGGCGCATCGACGATGTCGAGGACCCGCGCCATCTGCTGTTGCGCCAGCGGATTGCCGCCAGGGCGCGCCACCCGCGGATAACAGTTATCGAGAAAGCAGCGCCCCTCGACGACTTGCCTCAGCACGGAATAAGTGGCCGCCAGCAGGCTGTCGGGCGTGAACCCGGCGACCGCCGCCGGCATGGCATGCCGTTCGGGCACGAAACGCCACTCGTCGGTCCCCATGACGGTGGCCACATGGCCGGGCGCCAGCAATGCGTCGAACGACGCCTGCCCGGAGTCGAGCAGCATGGCGACGGCCGGCCAGGTGCGGCGTGCCGACAGCAACACGAACAGATTGGCCGGCGCCGCGGCGAGCAGCATGGCCGCCACCGGCGCGGTCGTGGTCTCGAAGCCGGCGGCGAAGAACACCACCGCCCGCTCCGGATGCGCCCGCGCGATCCGGACCGCCTCGAGCGGCGTGGCGATCGGCCGCACATCGGCGCCCGCGCCGCGCGCCTGCTCCAGCGAGGCCGGCTCGCCCTTCGGCACATTGGCCGGCACCCGCAGCATGTCGCCGAACGCGAGCACGATCGCCTCCCCGTCGAGCGCGATCCGGACCGCGTCGTGGATGTCTTCCTCGGGACACACGCAGACGGGGCAACCGGGTCCGGGTATGAGTTCGACCTCGGGCGGCAGGACGCTGCGCAGTCCCGCCATGCTCACCGTGCGCTCGTGGCCGCCGCAGACATTCATGATCCTGAGCCGGGGCGGCAGGCGCAAGGCCCGGATGCGCGCCAGCCACTGGATGGCGTCGGCGCTCATCGGGCGTGTTCCACGGCCGCCGGCAAGGCGGCATGCATGCGGCGCAGCCAGGCGAGCCAGGCCTCCATGCCGACCCTCCTGCGGGAAGACAGCGGCAGCACGGGGGCTGGATTGGCGATCCGGCGCAGGGAGCGCGTGGCCTTGTCCTGATCGAAGTCGTCCAGGAAGGGCAGCAGGTCCACCTTGCTGATCAGGAGCAGGTCGGCGGCCCGGAACATGACCGGATACTTGGCCGGCTTGTCGTCGCCTTCGGTGACCGACAGCAGGACGACGTCATGGTGCTGGCCGAGGTCGAAGCTGGCGGGACAGACCAGGTTGCCCACGTTCTCGATGAACAGGATGTCGACCCGGTCCTGCGCCAGGCGGTGCCACGCGTCGTGCACCATCGCCGCGTCCAGGTGGCAGGCGCTGCCGGTCGTGATCTGTACCACGGGGACGCCCTTGGCGCGGATGCGGCGAGCGTCGTTGTCCGTCTCCAGGTCGCCGACGATCACGGCGATGGCGTATTCCGCGGCAAGCGCCTCGATGCTCGCCTCCAGCAGGGATGTCTTCCCCGCCCCCGGCGACGACATCAGGTTGACTGCCAGGACGCGAGCGGCGTCGAAATGGCGGCGATTGTGCGCCGCCGTCCTGTCGTTGGCGGCCAGCAGGCCGCGCAGCACCTCTATCCGTGTGCCGCGCGCTTCCACCGGTGCATAGTTCGGCCCGGAATGGCCGGCGCTCATGCCGCAACCACAGTCCTCGCACATCGTTTCCCCCCAAGGCGCTAAGTTGACTGGCCAGGGAAGACCAGGTCGACGCTGTCGAGCAGCATTTCGTCGCCGCTCAGGAGCCGGGTCAGCCCGCTGCCGCAGATGGCGCAGCTCAGCCTGTCGAGCGCGGCGTCGCCTGCTGCCCCGCAGCGCAGGCAGGCGATCCTGAGCGGAACCTCCACGATGGCCAGTTCCGCGTCCTGCGCGGGCGTACCGCGGCGCGCCTCCCGATAGGCTGCCCGCAGCAGCGCCGGCTCGATACCGGACAAGGGTCCCAGCCGCAAGCTCACCATGCTCACGCCGCTTGCCCCGTGCCGCGCCGCCAGCCGGGCCACCTGGTCCAGCAGCGCGCTGCAGACAGACAGCTCATGCATCATGTCCCGCCCTGCGCGCGTGTAGCGCGATCCAGCAGTTCCCAGGTGCCCAGCGCTTCGTCCGCTGCCACTGTCTGGATCGCATAACCCACGTGCACGATGACGAAGTCGCCGGCATCAACCGAACCGGGAGGCAAGAGGTAGAGGCTGACTTCACGACGGACGCCGCCCGCCTCGCAGCACGCCGTTTGTCCGTCGAGCGCGACAACCTGCATGGGAATGGCAAGGCACATGAGAGAGCCGTCCGATCGCGATCAATGAAGGCTTTTCCATCTTCGACTCAGTGCCGTATTAAATGTTTGATCTCGATCAAAATTGCCTGAGATGCCATTTGGCAGTTCCTTGACGCCGGTCAAACACAGCACGAGCAAGTATGGTAATCCTGAACGCATTCCACCTTCCCGGACCCTCCATCATGTTCATCGAAAGAGTTTGCGTGGCGACAGACGGCTCCGACATCGCAGTCCAGGCAGCCCAGATGGGCGCCCTGCTCGCGCGAGCAGGCGCCGGACGCATGGTGGCGGTATCGGTCGCGCAACCGCACTTTTCCATGCCGGACAGCGGCGCCGCCGTGCCGGACACCCGGGCCGAGTTCCTCCGCGCACACGAGGCTGCCCGCGCTCACGTCGAGACCGTCCGGCGCATCGCCGACGCTGCCGGGGTGAGTTGCGAGTGGGCAACACCGCTCTCCTCGGTACCGGGCCCGGAGATCGTGCGGATCGCGGAAGAACAGGGTTGCGACCTGATCGTAATGGGAACGCACGGACCGAACGACGCCAACCGGTTGTTCGCCGGCAGCGTCGCGCAATACGTGCTCGCGAACTCGACCGTCCCGGTACTGTTGCTGCGGGTACCGCGCGAAGCGTCGCGGCCGGAGTTCGGCGAATTCCCGTAAGCGCGGGGGGTCGGTTCCGGCTCAGCGCGCGAGCAACAGGGGAATCGTGCTGTCCTGGAGCACGGTCCTGCTCACGCCGCCGAGAAAGAGTTCACGGAACTGGGTATGGCCGTAGCACCCCATGACCACGAGATCGTAGCCGTCCTGTGCCGCCAGCGTCAGCAGGTGATGGCCATTGTCGATATTGCGCCGGATCGCCAGCATCTCCACCCGGATCGCGTGGCGGGAAAGGAAGGCGATCAAGTCTGCATCCTCGCCGGCATCGGACAGGCCGGCGCCGCCGGGGATCTGGAATGACACGACAGTCACGCGCGTGGCGCGCTGCATCAGGGGCACGGCGGCGCGCAGGGCGGCCGAGGCCTCCTTGCTGCCGTTCCATGCCACCAGGATGTGCTCGCCCGGCGACCGGCGCCCCGGTGCGCAGGGGACGACCAGAACCGGGCGGGCGCAGGTAAACACGACATATTCCGGAACGCGCCCGATCGTGTCGGTCAGGGCTTCGGCAAGATCGTCCTGGTTGACGACCACCAGGTCGCTGAAGCGTCCCAGCCTGGCAAGCGCATCGCTGACCAGGTCGCACACCAGGCGGCCCTCCGACGGCACCCCTGCCTCGTCGGCGATGGCGGCGAACTGTTCGAGGGCGCGCGCCGCCGTGTCGTGCAATGGCTGGAAATAGCTTGCCTCAAGGCTGTCCGGCGCCGCATGGTAGCCATGTGGAAAAATGTCACGCGACACGCCGGTGGCGGCAACGCCGATCAGGTGTGCACCATGCGCCTTGGCCAGCTCGGCGGCGATCCGGATCCGCCCTGGAGCATGGCGCGACAGGTCCGCATGTACGACGATGGTCTTGTAGCTCATCAGCCCTGCTCCTCGTCCCGACCAAGAATGTCAAGCCAGTCTCGCCATATCGCCCGGCCTTGTGTTTGATGGAGATCAAATCCACGAGCATTCGTACTGACTGGCGCAGCGAACCTCGCACTGCGGGCGCTACCATCGATTTCTATTCCAATTTTGATGTCCGTCAAATAATTTACTCTCGGGCTTCGCTAGGCTGTCGATATTTGGCTGAGGCCAGGGAGAGCTCATGAGTATTCGCAACCTCGGTCACTTCTTTGCGCCCCGCTCGGTCGCCGTGATCGGCGCCTCCGACCGGCCCGGCAGCGTGGGCGCGACCGTGTGGCGAAACATCCTTGCGGGCGGCTTCCGCGGACCGCTGTGGCCGGTCAACCGGCGCCATGCCCAGGTTGGCGGCCGCCCTGCCTACAGCCGCGTCGGCGAGCTGCCCGGCGTCCCCGACCTGGCCGTGATCTGCACGCCGGCGTCCACGGTGCCGACGCTGATCGGGGAACTCGGCGCCGCCGGCTGCCGCGCAGCCATCGTCATCAGCGCCGGTCTGGACGCCGACGCCGGCGGCGGCCGCAGCCTGCGCCAAGCCATGCTGGACGCGGCGCAACCCTGGCTGCTGCGCATCCTCGGCCCAAACTGCGTCGGCATGCTGGTGCCGGGCATTGGCCTGAACGCCAGCTTCGCGCCGGGCGCGGCGCTCCCCGGCCGCCTGGCCTTCGTGGCGCAGTCGGGGGCGCTCGTCACCGCCGTGCTCGACTGGGCCGCCGCGCGGCGTATCGGCTTTTCCTGTTTCATCTCCCTGGGCGACGGCAGCGACGTCGATTTCGGCGACCTGCTCGATTACCTGGCCGCCGATCCCGGCACCGACGCCATCCTGCTGTATGCCGAAAGCCTGCGCCAGGCGCGCAAGTTCATGAGCGCGGCGCGCGGCGCGGCGCGCGGCAAGCCGACCCTGATCGTCAAGGCCGGGCGCGGCAAGGACGCGGCGCGCGCGGCCTTCAGCCATACCGGCGCGCTGGCCGGATCGGACCTGGTCTACGACGCGGCGCTGCGCCGCGCCGGCATGCTGCGGGTGCGCACCACGGACGACCTGTTCGACGCGGTGGCGATGCTGGCGCGCGCCCGCCTTCCGCGCGGCGAGCGCCTGGCGATCCTCACCAACGGCGGCGGGCCGGGCGTCATGGCGACCGACGCCCTGGCGGACGCGGGCGGCGTGCTGGCCCAGCTGGCGCCCGCCACGCTGGCGCGCCTGGGCGACGGCTTGCCGCCCTTGTGGTCGCACGCCAATCCGATCGACATCGTGGGCGATGCGCCCGCGGAGCGCTACCGCCATGCGCTGGCCGCGTTGCTGGACGCACCCGAGCTGGATGCCGTGCTGATGATCCACGCGCCGACGGCGATCGTGCCGAGCGCCGAGATCGCCCGCACCCTGCTGCCGCTGATCGCGGACGCCGCGCGGCCCGTCCTGTGCTGCTGGCTGGGCGGTCCCAGCGTGGCCGAGGCCCGCCGCCTGTGCATCGAGGCCGGGGTGCCGGTCTTCGACACTCCCGAGGAAGCGGTCAAGGGCTTCCAGCAGCTGGTGGATTACCGGCGCAACCAGGCCGTCCTGATGCAGGCCCCCGGGCCGTCCGAGCTCGGCGCGCCCGACCGCCATGCCGCCCGCGTCCAGGTCGACGCCCTCATCGCCGGGGGCATGGACGCCGGCGGCGCCGTGGGCGAGCATGCCGCCAAGGCCCTGCTGGCCGCATACGGCATCCCCGTGGTGGCGACCGAGATCGTCGCTGATCGCCGGGACGCGCTGGCCGCCGCCGGGCGCCTCGGCTATCCGGTGGCCCTGAAGATCGTGTCGCCGGACATCGTCCACAAGTCCGACATCGGCGGGGTGGCGCTCGACCTGGCCGGCCCGGAGGGGCTCGGCGCGGCGCTCGATGCGATGCTGGAGCGGGTGCGCACCCGGCTGCCCCACGCGCGCGTGGACGGCTTCACGGTCCAGGCGATGGCGCGCCGGCCGCAGGCGCTGGAATTGATCGTCGGCGTCAGTGTCGACCCGGTATTCGGGCCGGTCGTGCTGTTCGGTCATGGCGGCGTCAGCGTCGAAGTCACGGCCGACCAGGCGGTGGGGTTGCCCCCGCTGAACCGGGTGCTGGCCGCCGATCTCGTCAGCCGCACCCGCGTGGCGCGCCTGCTGGCGGGCTACCGCGGCCGGCCGCCGGCCGACATGGACGCCCTGTGCGACGTTCTGGTGCGCGTGGGCCAGCTGGCGGCCGACCTGCCCGAGCTGGCCGAACTGGATATCAATCCGCTGCTGGCTGACGCCGGCGGCGTGATCGCCCTCGACGCGCGCATGCGGCTGCAGCCGGTTCCCGCAGGGTGCGACGGCCATGCGCGGCTGGCGATCCTGCCGTATCCGGAACAACTGGAACGCCAGGTGGACAGCGCGATAGGCAGGCTGACGCTGCGTCCCATTCGTCCCGAAGACGCCGCCGCGCACGTGGCCTTCTTCCATGCGCTCACGCCGCAGGACGTCCACATGCGCATGTTCGGCCTGATGCGCGAGCTCTCGCCCCAGCAGCTGGCGCGCTTCACCCAGATCGACTATGCGCGCGAGATGGCCTTCATCGCCACCCGCCCGGGATCGGGCGGCGCGGACGAGACCCTGGGGGTGGCGCGGGTCGTCCTCGACCCGGACGAGGTGCGCGGCGAGTTCGCGGTCGCCATCCGCTCGGACCTGAAGGGGCGAGGACTGGGACGTCTGCTGATGACCCGCCTGCTCGACTACTGCGCCGCGCGCGGCGTGGCCGTGGTCGAAGGGGTCGCGCTGCCGGAGAATGCCGGCATGCACGCGCTGGCGCGCGCCCTCGGCTTCGACCTGCACGCCGGCGCCGACGGCATGGTGACGATGCGCCGCATCCTCGACGCCGACCGGGCGGCCTGAATGAGCAAGCATATCCTGATCATCCAGGGGCATCCGGACAGCGCCCGCCAGCACCTGTGCCATGCGCTGGCCGAGGCCTACGCCGACGGCGCACGCGCGGCCGGAAACAGTGTCGAGACCGTCGAGCCGGCGCGGATCGGGTTCGCCCTGCTGACCGATGCGGCGCAATGGCAGCACGGCGACGTGCCGCCCCCGCTGCGGCCGGCCCAGGAAGCCATCGCGCGCGCCGCCCACATCGTTCTGATCTATCCCCTGTGGCTGGGCGACATGCCGGCCCTGCTGAAGGGCTTTCTCGAACAGGTCCTGCGGCCTGGCTTCGCGATCGCCCGCACGCCGGCGAACCCGCTGAAGGCCGGGCTGCTGGGCGGACGCAGCGCCCGTGTGATCGTCACGATGGGCATGCCGTCTCTGGTGTACCGCGCGTTCTACCGCGCCCACAGCCTGCGCTCCCTGCGCCGGAATATCCTGCACTTCGTCGGTATCGCACCGGTATCCACGACCATCGTCGGCGGTGCCGGCGCGATGCCGCCCGAGCGGGCCGCGCGCTGGTGCGCGCGCCTGCGGCGCCTGGGCGAGCGCGGCGCCTAGGGGCTTTTCCCGCGCGCGGGGCATTGCCGTGCAATGAAAGCCGCGCGCGGACCGCCGGAGTGCGGCCGGGGAAATCAGCCTGCTGGTCGCCTGGGGGGCGTGCCTGGACGCCCCCCGGGGCCCTGCCGCCGCTTCCTGGCAGGGATCGCCCCTGCCTTACCGACGCGTGCTCTACCACGAGGCCTCGGCCCGCATGCCGGTGCGGCAGAAACCCAGGACCGGCTTTCGGCGCTCGGCCATAGAAGGCGGCGAAGGCGTCAAGGGCGGCTGGATGATCCTGCTGGGCGTGACATGCAGATGCAGCGCCTGCATGCCGTGCTTCCTTGCCTCCGCTTCGATCTCGGGGAAAACCGCTTGGCCGGCGCCTTCGCCGCCGGGCCGGTCGCAGACCAGGGTGGCAAAAACCTGCTGCTTCAGCCACCCGAGATCCTCCGGCGTGAATCGCGGCGCCACCGCGTAGTGCGCGCCGAGACAGCAGATGCTCAGAAGGGAATCTTGTGCGTGGATTCGGACTACAGTATACTAGAACATATATTGTAACTTTATAGAATGTCTCCAGATAGAGTGAACGAGAATCCCATGTCCGATACACAACAACTGGATTTGCAACAGATGCGCGCCGCCGCCGCGCAGGCCTGCGCCCTGCTCAAGGTCCTGGGCAACCCCGACCGGCTGATGCTGCTCTGCCAGCTGAGCCAGGGCGAATACGCGGTCGGCGAGCTGGAAACCCTGCTGGGAATCGGCCAGCCGACGCTGTCGCAGCAGCTCGGCGTGCTGCGCGACGAGCAACTGGTCAGCACGCGGCGTGAAGGCAAGCAGATCTTCTACCGTATCGACAGCAGTGAAGCACTGGCGCTCATGCAAGTGCTGTACCAGCAATTCTGCCTGCCTTCCGAAGGAGTCACCTCATGAACATCGACTGGATCCACTTCACCCCCGGCAGCTCGCTCGCCGGCGGGCTGATCATCGGCGCGGCCGCCGCCGGCTTCGTGCTGCTCAACGGCAGGATCGCCGGCATCAGCGGCATCCTGGGCGGCCTGCTGCGCCCGGCGCGCGGCGATATCGGCTGGCGCCTGGCTTTCCTGCTGGGCCTGGTGGGCGCACCGCTCGCCTACGCACTGGCGGCGGCGCCGCCCGCCGCCATCGTCGAGGCCGATGGGCTGACGCTGGTGGCCGCCGGCCTGCTGGTCGGCGTGGGCACCCGCTACGGCGCCGGCTGCACCAGCGGCCATGGCGTGTGCGGCATCTCGCGCCTGTCGCCGCGCTCGCTGGTGGCCACCGCGGCCTTCATGCTGGCCGGCTTCGCCACCGTGTTCCTCGCGCGCCACCTGTTCACCTGAGACTGGAGTCACCACCATGCACATCCTTAGCGCATTCATCGTCGGCCTGGCGTTCGGCATCGGCCTGATCGTCTCGGGCATGACCGATCCGTCCAAGGTAATCGGCTTCCTCGACCTGGCCGGCAACTGGGACCCGTCGCTGGCCTTCGTCATGGGCGGGGCGATCCTGGTCGGGCTATTCGCATTCCGCATCGCCGGCCGGCGCGAGCGCTCGCTGCTGGGCGAGGCCATGCGCCTGCCGACCGCGACCCGGATCGACCGCCGGCTCGTGCTCGGCTCGCTCGCCTTCGGCGCCGGCTGGGGCCTGGCGGGCTACTGCCCCGGCCCGGCGCTGTCCTCGCTGGCGACCGGCGGCGCCAAGCCCCTCCTGTTCACGGCCGCCATGCTGGCCGGCATGGGCCTGTTCGAGTTGTTCGAGCGTTTGGGCTCCACCCGCGCCGCCGGCAAGGCCTGAGGCGGGCATGCCATGCTGATCCCCATCCTGCTCGGCCTCCTGGTCGGCCTGATCCTGGCGCTGACCGGCGCGGGCGGCGGCATCCTCGCCGTCCCCCTGCTGGTGTTCGGCACCGGGATCGGCGTCGCCCAGGCCGGACCGATCGGCCTGCTGGCGGTCGGGATGGCGGCCACGCTCGGCGCCCTCCTCGGGCTGCGCGCCGGGCAGGTGCGCTACCGCGCCGCCCTCCTGATCGCGGCGTCCGGCATGCTGCTGGCGCCGGCCGGCCTGTGGGCGGCGCGCCTGGCGGACGCCCGCTGGCTGGGCCTGCTGTTCGGCCTCACGCTGCTGGTCGTGGCGTACAGGACCTGGCGCCAGGCCGCCCTTCCGGCATCCAGCCAGTCCACGGATGCGCCGGTCTGCCTGCGCGGCGAGCGCAGCGGCCGCTTCGTCTGGACCCGTCCCTGCGCCCGGGCGCTGGGCCTGTCCGGCGCGCTGGCGGGTTTCCTGTCCGGCCTGCTCGGGGTCGGCGGCGGTTTCGTCATGGTTCCGGCCCTGCGGCGCCATACCGACCTGCCGATGACATCGGCGGTGGCGACGTCGCTGGCCGTGATCGCCATCATATCCGCCGCCGGGGTGGCGACGTCGGCGGCCCAGGGAGGCGTCGCCTGGTCCATGGCGCTCCCGTTTGCCGGAGGCGCCCTGGCCGGCATGCTCGGCGGCCGCTCGCTCGCCGCCAGGGTGGCGGGGCCGGCCTTGCAGAAAGCCTTCGCCGTGGTCTCGGCCCTGGTGGCCGCCGGCATGGTCGCGAAGGCCCTGCTCGCCTGAAGCGCAGGTAACCTCTTCTTTGGAGAACGACATGAACCTCAACCCGATCCAGCTGTTCGACACCGAATCCTCGACTTTCACCTACATCCTGGCTGCGCCCGGCGAGGCCGATGCCGTCATCGTCGATCCCGTGGAGCGCCACTGGGAGCGCGACCTCCGCCATCTCGAGCGCCTTGGCCTGAAGCTGCGCTACGTGCTCGAGACCCACGCGCACGCCGACCACGTGACCTCGGCCGGCAGGCTGCGCGAACAGACCGGCGCCGCCGCCGCGGTGCCGGGCGGCTGCGGCATCGCGCCCGCCGAGCTGCAATTGAAGGATGGCGATGTGATCCGCTTCGGCGCCGCCGAGGAGATCGCCGTGCTGCACACGCCGGGCCACACCGCCGGCAGCATGAGCTATGTCTGGCGCGGAAACGTCTTCACCGGCGACACCCTTCTGATCGACGGCTGCGGCCGCACCGACTTCCAGAGCGGCAGTGCCGACGCCCTGTACGACAGCGTCAACGCCAAGCTGTTCACCCTGCCGGACGACACGCGCATGTGGCCCGGCCACGACTACAAGGGCCAGGCGGTGTCGACGATCGGATGGGAGAAGCGCCACAACGCGCGCCTGGCCGGCCGCAGCCGCGCGGATTTCGTCAAGCTCATGGGCGAGCTGAACCTGCCGAAACCGAAGCTGATCGACGTGGCCGTGCCGGCAAACCAGAACCTGGGCTTGCCGCACGGCGGCTGAGCACCCAAAAGCGCGTGGCCAGCGTCTATCCTCCCGCGATCCTGGCCGGCTGTTGCCTTCGCGCAGAAAAAGCCTTGCGCAGCTCCAGCCCGGCCAGCGCAAGGAGGGCGGCCAGCCCGGCGCCGGCCAGGATCGCAGGCGGAGGGGGCGCAAGGCGGAGCATGGAGGCCGCCGCCGGAACGAACACCGCAAGCGCCAGCAGCAGCAGCGCGATCCCGGTGATCGTCCAGAACACCGGATTGGCGATTCGCAGCGTCCCGCCAACCCCGCCGCGCTGGCGGTTGGACAGCAGCAGGGCCAGGTTGCACAAGACAAGCCCGGCGAAGGCGACCGTGCGCGCCTGGGACTCGGGCAGCTGCGATAGCGCCCAGCCGTACAGCACGGCCAGCACCGCCAGCACCCACAGCCCCTGCACGAGCGCGCCGAGGATGGCTTCGCGGCCAAACAGGGCGTCATCGCGCGCCCGCGGCGGCCTGCGCATGAGGTCGGCTTCAGGTGGCTCGTTCTCGAACGCAAGCGAACACGCAGGATCGATCACCAGTTCGAGGAAGACAATATGCAGCGGATACAGCAGCACCGGCCAGCCCAGCAGGACCGGCAGCAGGGCCATGCCCGCTATTGGCACGTGCATCGCCATCACGTAGCACATCGATTTGCGCATGTTGCCGAAGATCCTGCGCCCGGAAGCGATCGCCTCCACCAGCGAGGCGAAGCGGTCGTCGAGCAGGGTGAGTTCCGCCGCCTCGCGCGCGACGTCGGTGCCGCGCCGTCCCATGGCCACACCCACGTTGGCCGCGCGCAGGGCCGGGGCGTCGTTCACGCCGTCGCCCGTCATGGCCACCACGGCGCCCTCCTGCTGCAAGGCGCGCACGATCCTCAGCTTCTGCTGCGGCGCGATGCGCGCACAGACCGCTGCCTCGGCGAGCCGGGCGGCCAGCGCCGCATCGTCGAGCGCCTCGATCTGGGCCCCAGTCAGTACTTCACCTTCCCCCAGCCCGGCCTGGCGCGCGATCGCGCGTGCCGTTTCCGGGTGGTCGCCGGTGATCATCACGACGCGAAGGCCGGCCTCCCGGCACGATGCGATTGCCGCCGGTATATCCTCGCGCAGGGGATCGGCCAAGGCAGCCAGGCCCAGCAACTCGAACCCGAAGGCGGCCGGGTCGGCCGGCCATGGGCCCGTGCGCACATCGGCGCGCGCCACCGCCAACACGCGCAGGCCTGCGCCCGCCATGCGCGCCGCCGCCTCCAGCGCCGCCGCGAGGCGCGGCGGGTCCGCGCGGCACATGGCGGCGATCGTCTCCGGCGCCCCCTTTGCGGCGACCAGCGCGCTGCCGTCCCCGCGGTCCCAGACCTGCACCAGCGCCGGGCGCTGGGGTGTCAGGCCGTACTCATGAACCTGGACCCAGCCGTGCGGCACCGCGCCGCCGTCCGCAAGCGCATCGCCCGCCAGGCGCCAGAAGGCCGCTTCCATCGGGTCGCTGCCGAGTTCGCGGCTGGCGCGCAGCGCGTGCGCCAGCAGTTCCCCGTGCGCCTCCGGCATCGGAGCCCCGCCGCCCGGCTCGTGCTTGACCCCTTCGCGCCACAGAGCCGCCACCGCCATCCGGTTCTCCGTGAGCGTGCCCGTCTTGTCGACACATAACACCGAGGTCGAACCGAGGATCTCGATGGCCGCCAGGCGCCGGGTCAGAACCTGGCGCCGCGCCAGGCGCCAGGCGCCGAGTGCGGGAAACACGGTCAGGATGACGGGAAACTCTTCCGGCAGCATCGACATCGACAAGGCGATGCCTGCCAGCAGGGCCTGCAGCCAGTCGCTGCCGCGCGCGACCAGCAACAGCACCAGGGACACGCTGACGACGCCTCCCAGCAGGGCGAAGCGGCGCGCCAGCTGCGTGGTCTCGCGCTGCAGGCGGCTGCGTGGCGGCTCGATCTGTCCGAGCGCGGCTCCGATGCGACCGATCTCGCTGCGCGGGCCGGTGGCGCTGACCCGCGCCAGGCCATGGCCCTGCACCACCAGGGTCCCGGAGAACACCCATGGCAGGTCGGCGCCGCCCGGGGGCGCCGGCGCGCTGCCCTTCGGCGCCGCGAGCTTGCCGACCGGGACCGATTCGCCGGTCAGCAGCGACTCATCCACCAGCAAGCCGGCAGCGGCGAGCAGCAGGCCGTCGGCCGGCACCCGGTCGCCCTCGCCCAGCTCCACCAGGTCGCCTTCTACCAGTGCGCTCGCCGGAATACGCTGCGCCTGGCCGTCGCGCCAAGCAAGAGCGGTCGGGGAACTCAGGTCGCGCAGTGCCTGGAGCGCGCGTTCGGTGCGCCCTTCCTGAAACAGGGTCATGCACATCATGAGGACCACCATGCCCAGCAGGAACACACCTTCGCGCGGCTCGCCCAGCAGAAGGTAGAGTACTGCGGCGCCGGCGAGCAGCAGATACATCGGCTCGCGGGCCGCGTCCGCGGCGATGCGCCGCCAGCGCCGTCGGCTTGCATCGGGCAGGCTGTTGGGACCGTCGCGCGCCAGGCGCCGAGCCGCCTCTTCGCTGTCCAGTCCCGCGGGAGCGCCGGGAGCGTCAGCTTCCATGGCTGTCCGGACGGGACGTGAAGGCCGCGTGCTCGCCGCGCAGGCCGTCGGGTATTACCGGGACGGGGTCCGCCATCGATTCCTCGCTGTCTCGTTCGATCGACATGGTCGGACCGACTGTAATTCTTCCAAGCCGATATGTCATGCGGCTCAGTTGACCGACATCAAAATTTGACCGAATAATGAAGGCGCCTGCTCGAACAGATCCACGATGCCTTACAGAAATGAAGCCATCGTCGCCCTTGCCCGCCCCTCCACTTTACCGGATACTGGTCTGCGCGGCGTCTTCGCGCGCCGGGGGAGACCGTATGAATCACATGAGCGTTCAACCTGAGCTGGGTGCTCCCATGCGCGCACCGCTGGTACCCAAGTGCCGTCGGTGCGTCGCCCGCGACCTGTACCTGCCCTCCGGCGTCGATGCACGCGAATTCGCCACGTTCAACAACCTGATCGTGCACCGCCGCCGCCTCGCGCGCGACGACATCCTGGTTCGCCGGGCCCAGCCCTTCGTCATGCTCTACGCGGTGCGGTTCGGACACCTGAAGGGTTCGCGCCCCGACCACCACGGTCATCCTCGCGTCACCGCGTTCTACATGACCGCCGACCTGATCGGCCTGGACGCGATCTCCACCGGACGCCACACATGCACCCTGGTAGCGCTCGAGGACAGCGAGGTCTGTGAAATTCCCTATACTAAGTTCTTGGAAACCCTCCAGGTATCGCCACGATTGCTGCAGCGCTTCCATTGTGCGATGAGCCAGGAGATTGTCCGCGAGCAGGCTGCGCTCCTGCATGCGAACAGGTCCGCGGCAGAAAGGCTGGCCGGATTCCTGCTGAGCCTGTCGGCAAGGTATGCCCAGCGCGGGTTGTCGGCGCGCCGCTTCCGCCTGCACATGTCGCGCGCCGATATCGGCGACCACCTCGGACTGGCGCTCGAAAGCGTCAGCCGTCTGCTGACCCGCTTCCGCGACGAGGGCTGGATCGCCCTCGACAAGCGCGAGATCGAGCTTCTCGAACCCGGGCGACTCGCGGCGCTGTTGACGGCCGCTCCCGGCTAGCCAACCATCCTCAGGGGTGTTCGTGCGGCGCCAGCTCGATGCGATCACGTCCGCCTGCCTTGGCCCGGTACAGAGCGGCATCGGCTGCAGCCAGTAAAGCGTTGAAATCCGAGTGGCGGGGTTCAAGACCTGCGATCCCGATGCTGATGGTACATCGCACCACGCCCTCCGGGAAATCCAGCCGAATGGCTGCTACGGCATTGCGCATCCTCTCGGCGCAGGCGATCGCCTCTTCTTCCTGCGTCTCCGGCATGACACAGACAAACTCCTCGCCCCCGATGCGCCCGAAATAGTCGCTGGCGCGCAGCTCGGCCGAGCACACCTTGCCAAGCTCGCGAATCAGGGCGTCGCCCGCAGGATGGCCAAAGGTATCGTTGATACGCTTGAAGTAGTCGATGTCGATCATGCTGATGGCCAACGGCCGGTTGTAGCGCCGCGCGAGCGAAAAGTCGTGACCTGCAAGCTCGATCAGGTAGCCCCGCGCCAGGAGGCCGCTGAGGCTGTCGTGATGCGCCTCATAGGCAAGCGCTCGTTGTGCCACAAACGCGGCGCGCCGCAAGTGGCCCTGCTTGATAGCGATCGCTGCGGCCAAGCCAAGCGTGATCAGGTAGACCAGGGCACTCCTGGCAAAGACCTGCTGTGGGAGAACAGCGGCGCCCAACAGGGCGAACAATAGCGTCGGGAACAGGAATATTAGCAATAAGCGGTGCAGCCGAGGCTCCATCAGCGCGACTGGAAACATGACTCCGGTGATCGCCGGGAGCGCGAGCACCAGGCCGTCGGGCAGCAGTGCCGAACTGAGGATCATGGCGCCCGTATGCGTGCCGTAGACGAAGCCGCAACGCCAGCCCACCGGGATCGCCGGGAGCCATGCGGCATACCCCACGGCGCCGATCAGCACGAGCGCCAGGCGCAACATGCTTGTGGTCGCTGCCCGCTCCGGATCGATCCAGTAATCCCATGCACTGAACAAGACCACGGCAATCCCGAATGCCGCTCCCAGCGCGGGCAGCATGTCGCCCAGGCTGCGGTCGAGTTCCTTCCCGAATTCGCGCTCGACGGCTTCCTCGAGCTTACCGGAGACGCGGGTAGTCCAGGCGCGCAAGCCCGCTTTCAGGCGACGAGGGCCCGCCTCTCCCTGCCCGGCCTGGAGTGCCTGCTTCACCGGCTCCGCAAGCGTGCGCCATGGTGGCCGCTGCGGACGCGAGCGCACCTGGAGTCCCGGTCACGCATGGCGCTCTGCTGGACAGTGCCGCGCCAGCGCCTGCGCACGCTCGTCCTTCGACACCGGCCGCAACACCATGACCGGCATCGGGGCATAGGCGAGCACCGCCTGTGTCACACTGCCTGCGAGTAGCCGGCTCAGGCCACGCCGTCCGTGCGAACCCATGAAGATCAGGTCGCAGGCCTGCTCGCATGCGGTATCGACGATCACTTTCCCTGGATCCAGGGACAGCTCGACCCGTTGCGTGCATGTCACCCCCGCATCCTGAGCGCGTGCGCAGATCGCGGCAACCAGCTTTTGCGCATTTTCGAGCAGCACGTCAACTTCGAGTCCCGCGTCGATCACCATCGCCGCCTCGGCGGACTGGATTGCAGGCTCGGGCATGGCGATGGACAGCGCAAGGATCTCGCTGCCGCAGACGCGGGCGAAATCGATCGCGGCGTCCACGGCATTCTCGGATACGGGCGAACCGTCGGTTGGGACGAGGAGGCGCTTGTACATAGCTTTGCGTTCCTTTCCGGCGCCGCGGCGCCTAGCGGTGCACCATGACGGGGATCGCGCTGTGGACCAGCACCTTGTGGGTCTCGCTACCCAGCAGCAGACCTTTGATTCCCCGGCGGCCGTGGGAGGCCATCATGATCAGGTCGCAGCCTTGTTCGCGGGCGCTTGCGATGATCGCCTCGTAAGGACTATCGGAAACGACTTGGAGGCAAGTACATGGCACGCCACGCTCGCGTGCGAGGGCGGCGATCTCGTCCAGCAGGCGTCCCGCCCGCGCCGTGCTGGCCTCCTTGTACTCGGACGCCGTCTGCTCCAGCATCTCGGCATCGGTGGTGAAGGTGTGGAACTCCGGGACCGCCGTCATGGCGACCACCGTGGCACCGGTGCTTTTGGCGAAGTCGAGGGCGGCGTAAGCAGCTCGCCCCGATGCTTCCGAACCATCGGTCGGAAAAAGTATTCGCTTGTACATTTCCACCTCCTCAATGAAGTAAGACCGTGACCGCTCGCGGGACGTGCTCATGCGGGCATGACGCTCCCGCGGTACAGCATGACCGGCAAGGGAGAATAGGCGAGCACCAGTTGCGGCACCCTGCCCGCGATCAGCCTGGTCAGTCCGCCTTGACCATGGGTCGCCATGAAGATGAGGTCGCAGTTCGACTCCTCGGCGACCCGGATGATCTCCTCATGCTCCGGCGACGCGGCCGAGGTGACGACGCTGTGCTGCACCCCGGCTGCCCCAGCCATGTCCGCAATCCTCCCGGCGCGCTGCGCGGCCAGGTCCAACGCCCGGCCGCGCTCGGCCGCCGCGGGCCCGGCCGGGTCGTCCGCGCTGACGGCCGACAGCGGAAGCATCTGCGCGATCGACAAGGCGACGATTTCGGCGCCGCACCCGCGCGCGAGGGTCACTGCCGCCCTGCCGGCGGTGTCGGACAAGGGCGATCCATCGGTGGGTACCAGGATCTTGCGGAACATCTCGGCCTCTTCCGTTCGTTCGTATTCAAGAACACCAGTCCCCAGTCTGTTCCGATCAGTCAAAAAAATGTTTGATGCAGGTCAAAATGTGCCGTAATTGCCCAGTTACGTTACCGAGATTCAGGCGCCGCCGCAGGGCGAGGGTCAACAGCCCGGCCGACAGCAGGAGGAAAGGTGCGGGCTCCGGCACCACTCCCACCTGGACGGACAGCATGGCGTCGGTGGTTGACGACATCTGCCAGTGGAGAGGGACATCCGGGTAGCTTGGGAAGGCATCGATGGTGTAGTGCCCATACACGCCGTCGCGCGCGTCGGCATAAAGCGGGCTCAGCGGCCCAGCCGCGCCCGGGTTGTCCGGCAGGTAGTACAGCGTATGGGAGAAACGGATGATATAACTCGAGTCCGGCGGGCCAGGCGTATTGAACGAAATGACATGGCCGTAGGCGTCGAAGCTGGTGGACTGGTCGTAGAGATTGACAGAGCTGTCGGCGCGGCCGCCATAGTGGAATTCCTGGTCTCCGATGCGAAAGTCGATCGCCACTTCACCGCCATCGTTGTAAGCCCAGTTGGAGGGAATGGCGTCCGGCTCGAATGTCGACCTGAGAGTCAGTTCGAAGGGAAGGAAGGGCGCCGTCGTGACACTGTCCAGCCCGAGTGCGAACAGGATGGTGCTGTCGACATTGCTCGTCCCGGTCGAATGCGTGGTGACGGACACCGGTTCGGCCAGGACAAGCGCCGGCAACCCAAGCACGAACATGCAGGCACGCCTGCTCAGGAAGGACATGCTGGTCTCCAAGGATTCGTCATGCAAGAAGGCGTACGGGACACTGTCCTGCGCCAGCCGGTTGCCCGGAACCTTCAGCGGGAGCGGCAGCGGCCGCCACCGGCCGCATCCCCGTCAGGGCTGCCATCAACGCGGGTACGCATCCCGACAGGTAGCGCGTGACGAGCAGGCGCAACCGACGGCCGGAACAGCGTCGGTCCCGTCTCGCAGGTAGTAAAGCCTCAGGCTCCTTCGCAAGACGTATCAACATCGCAGCCCCCGAAACAGCCTGTGTCACCTCACCTTAGTCGCTGGACACCCCGCAATCAAGGACATTGTTGGCAGCGTGGGGGCGTACAGCTCGTTGGACTGTCTTGTCCCAGTCTAGGACCTTATTTTTCAGTGCGATTTTGACGCGCGTCAAACGCGTGGCCATTACCGATCGCCACTATCAGAGCTCATAAGCTTGTCCGGGCGTTTTCTATTCGCTCGACGGGAGGCATGCATGTCACAGCTTTTCTGGCCGGTGCATCGGGTGTGCTGGCCAGCCGCGGCACCTTGGCTGCGCCGAGCTGCCGTTGGACCGGTCACGGGCAAGCACGGAACGACAATCGCCCTGAACGAGGCAGGCCAGGCCGTCCTCAACAAGCGCGAGCCGGGCTTTCCCTTGTCGCTGATGGAAGCTGTCAGTCATCGAGCGCGTAGACGGATACAAATCCCGCAATGGGATCCGTATTGACACGTTCTTGAAGTTCCAAAACAAAAAACCCGCAGCGCAAACAATCGTCTTGCCGAAGGCGGTGGGATTCGCCTACATCCTGCCGGCCGCGCTTGCGCGAGTACGCGCAAGCCTTCGCATCCCACGCGTAGAGCGCGCAGGCGCTCTACTCGCCTGATCCGCTGCGGAAAAGAAAAAAGCGACCTTGCGGTCGCTCTTTTCTTTGAAACTTGGCGGAGGCGGTGGGATTCGCCTACATCCTGCAGGCCGCGCTTGCGCGAGTACGCGCAAGCCTTCGAATCCCACGCGTAGAGCGCGCAGGCGCTCTACTCGCCTGATCCGCCGCGGAAAAGAAAAAAGCGACCTTGCGGTCGCTCTTTTCTTTGAAACTTGGCGGAGGCGGTGGGATTCGAACCCACGATACAGGTTTAAGCCCATATGCTTCCTTAGCAGGGAAGTGCCTTCGGCCACTCGGCCACGCCTCCAATCAGTTCCGACTTGTCAGTCAGCGCTGAGTGCACGCATCTTAAGGTCTGGTGCGTCTTGCGTCAAGGACGCACACCCTAAAATTTTGAAAATTGTTAAGCTTGCTCCAGGTTAAAAGCCTTGTGGAGGGCGCGGACCGCCAGTTCCATATACTTTTCGTCGATCAGCACCGAAATCTTGATCTCCGAGGTCGAGATCATGAGGATGTTGATGCCCTCTTCCGACAGGGTGCGGAACATCTGCGAGGCCACGCCGACGTGGCTGCGCATGCCCACGCCCACGGCCGAGACCTTCGACACCTTGGCGTCGCCGATGACCTTGGTCGCGCCCAGCGCTTCCTGCTGTCCTTCCAGCACGTTCATCGCCTTGACGTAATCGTTGCGCGAGACCGTGAAGGTGAAGTCGGTCTTACCATCGACCGACTGGTTCTGTATGATCATGTCGACTTCGATGTTGGCGTCGGCGATCGGTCCCAGGATGTGGAAGGCGACGCCCGGTTTGTCCGGCACGCCCAGGACGGTGATCTTGGCTTCATCGCGATTGAAGGCGATGCCGGAGATGACGGCTTGTTCCATGTTGCTCTCTTCCTCAAACGAAATCAGGGTACCGGAGCTGGCTTCCTCGGCCAGGTCCATCAGGGGATCGGTCAGCGACGACAGCACGCGCGTCGGCACCTGGTAGTTGCCGGCGAATTCGACCGAGCGGGTTTGCAGCACTTTCGAGCCCAGCGAGGCCAGCTCGAGCATTTCTTCGAAGGTGATCTTCTGCAAGCGGCGCGCTTCGTGCACCACGCGCGGGTCGGTCGTGTAGACGCCGTCCACGTCGGTGTAGATCAGGCATTCGTCCGCCTTCAGCGCGGCGGCGATCGCCACCGCCGAAGTGTCCGAGCCGCCGCGGCCGAGGGTCGAGATATTGCCGTCCTCGTCCATGCCCTGGAAACCCGTGATGATGACGATCTTGCCCGCCGCCAGGTCCGCACGCACGCGGGTGTCGTCGATCGACTGGATGCGCGCCTTGGTGAACGAAGAGTCGGTGCGGATGCCCGCCTGCCAGCCGGTGTACGAGACCGCATCCTTGCCGATCGCCAGCAGCGCCATCGCCAGCAGGCCGACCGAGACCTGCTCGCCGGTCGAGGCTATCATGTCCAGTTCGCGCGGATCCGGCTGCGCCATGATTTCCTTGGCCAGGCCGATCAGGCGGTTGGTTTCGCCCGACATGGCGGACGGAACGACAACGATTTGGTGACCTGCGTCATGCCACTTGGCCACGCGGGCCGCGACATTCTTGATGCGTTCCGTCGAGCCCATCGACGTTCCGCCATATTTGTGGACAATTAAAGCCATATCGGGAAGGGTTCCAGCTTGTAGAAAGATCAAAGGGGACCTTTACTCTAGCATGCTGCAATGCGTCATCACAAGGCTCTGAAAGCCAAAAGCTATACGAAAAGAAAATAAAGTAATACCTTTTCCGCATAGAGCTTGCATAGACAATTTACGCCGGACTGGGCTCCCAGCGCAGGGCGACCAGCTGCGCCCCTTCCCTGCCGAAGTGCCTGCTGTCCATGCCGATCCCGGCGGCGAACAGCAGGTCGAGTCCGCGCTTGATCACGGGCAGGCGCTCGCGCTCCCAGGCCGGCACACCCAGGTGCTGGAAGTGGGCCTTCAGGCTGCGGGTCGGGCGGTTCGCGGCCGGTTTGAGGCGCTCGCCTCCCTGGCGGAAGTCGATCGTCAATGCCTGGGTACGCAGCCAGGCCGCGTCGAAGCCTTGCGCGGCCGGCTCGATGTGAAGCACGCCGCCGTAGGCCGGGAAGGCGATCGCCGCCTGGCCCTCCCAGCGGAACGATTCGCCTGCGCGGTGCAGCACGCCGATGTCGTCCGGATCGCGCATGCCGTCAAGATCCGGCAGGCGCGGCGTGATGTGGAGCTTGCCCCGGTGGCGGCGGATGTGGCAGCCCGGATGGGTTACCTTGAGCTGGGCGTCCTCGCGCGCCGTCAGCAGCTGGGCCACCATCTCGCCCAGCCAGGCGGTCGAGGGCATGGCCAGGCCGCGCACCGTGAACAGGCGGCGCAGCAGGTTGTGGATGCGGTCCCGGCTCAGCCCTTTGATGCGCGCCAGGTCGAGCGCGTCGCCGTCGAGGCTGGCCGCCAGGTCCTGTTCGGCCAGTTCGTCGAGCAGGCGCTGGGCCGAGGCCGCATGCGCGGCGCTGCGGGCGATGCGCTCCTGGAAGCCCGGAAAGCTCGATGCCAGTGCCGGCATCACGCCGTGGCGCAAGGCATTGCGGGCGTAGCGAGGATCGAGGTTCGATTCGTCCTCGACCCAGGTGACGCCTTGCGCGGCCGCCCAGGCTTCGAGGGCCGCGCGCGATTGCCCCAGCAGCGGGCGCGCCATGACCAGCTCTTCGCTGCCCAGCAGGCCGGGCGCGCGGTTGGCGGCGTCCATGCCGGACAGGCCGGCCGGCCCCGAGCCGCGCAGCAATTGCAGCAGCACGGTCTCGGCCTGGTCGTCGAGGTGGTGGGCGGTCAAGAGCACACCGGCGCCGTGCGCACGGCACATCTCGCCCAGCGCCGCATAGCGCAGGCGGCGCGCGGCCGCTTCGGTGCCGGATTTATCCTTGGGGATGCTGACGCGGCGGACATCGAAAGCAATGCCGAGCTCGCCGCAAGCACGCTCGCAATGGGCGAGCCAGGCGTCGGCGTGGGGGCTGAGCCCGTGATGGACGTGGAAGGCGTGGACGGCGCTGCCCTCTTCCTTCGCCCAAGCATGGGCAAGGCGCAGCAGGACCATGGAATCGAGTCCGCCGCTGAGGGCAACAGCCAGGGAAGCAAAGGGATACTGCGCGCGCAGGCCGTGCATGGCCCGCATGAAAGTCGATGAAAGCGCTACCGGCAAGGCGCCGGCAGCGGTCTTCGAACGGCTCACTCTTCGCGCGGCAGCGTTTCCTTGAACTTGCCGTAGGCCATCAGCTTTTCGTGGCGCGCTTCGAGCAGGTCCTTGGTCTTCATGCCCTGGAACTGGCGCAGGGTGTCGGCCAGGGCGCGCTTGAGCAGCTGGGCCATCTGGGCCGGATCGCGGTGGGCGCCGCCCAGCGGTTCGTTGACGATCTTGTCGATCAGGCCGATGGCCTTGAGGCGGTGCGCGGTCAGGCCCAGGGCGTCGGCCGCGTCCGAGGCGCGTTCCGAGGTCTTCCACAGGATCGAGGCGCAGCCTTCCGGCGAGATCACCGAATAGGTCGAGTATTGCAGCATCAGCACCGCGTCGCCGACGGCGATCGCCAGCGCGCCGCCCGAGCCGCCTTCGCCGATGATGGTGGCGATCAGCGGCACTTTCAGCTCGGCCATGACGTACAGGTTGTGGCCGATCGCTTCCGACTGGCCGCGCTCTTCGGCGTCGATGCCGGGGAAGGCGCCCGGGGTGTCGACGAAGGTGAAGATCGGCAGGCCGAATTTCTCGGCCAGCTTCATCAGGCGCATGGCCTTGCGGTAGCCTTCCGGACGCGGCATGCCGAAGTTGCGCATCGCGCGCTCCTTGGTGTCGCGGCCTTTCTGGTGGCCGATCACCATGCAGGGCTGGCCGTTGAAGCGGGCCAGGCCGCCGACGATCGACTGGTCGTCGGCGAAGGTGCGGTCGCCATGCAGTTCATGGAAGTCGGTGAAGATCGCGTTCACATAGTCCATGGTGTACGGACGCTGCGGGTGGCGCGCGATCTGGGAAACCTGCCAGGGAGTCAGCTTGGCGTAGATGTCTTTGGTCAGTTGCTGGCTCTTCTTGGCCAGGCGGTCGATCTCTTCGGAGATGTCGACGGCGGAATCGTCCTGCACGAACCGCAGCTCTTCAATCTTGGAGTCCAGCTCGGCAATCGGCTGCTCAAAATTGAGGAAAGTTGTTTTAGTCATTGTACCTCCGGATTATTTCGTGGCCGCTGCGTTTCCGTGCGCCGCGGCGTTCAGGGCATTATTTTACCGTACCGGACGCCGCTATCGGGTCCAGGCTGCGCCATAAATACCAGGTGGCAACTGTCCGCCAGGGCTCCCAATTGGCCGATACCTCGCGCGCATCGCTGCGCGACACCGGTTCGCCCGAGAAGTAATTCTGGCTGATGCCCTGGATCAGGCCGGGGTCGTCCAGGGGCAGGACGTTCGGCCGGAGCAGATTAAATATCAAAAACATCTCCGCTGTCCAGCGCGTAATGCCGCGGATCTGGACCAGCTCGGCAATGACGGCCTCGTCATCCATCTGCGACCACAGGTCGGCATGGACGCGCCTGGCCTTGAAATGGTCGGCCAGGTCGAGGATGTATTCGGTCTTGCGCTTGGACAGGCCGCAGCTGGCCAGCTCGGCCGCGCCCACCTTGATCACCTGGCTCGGGGCCAGTTTCGGGCACAGGGCGAGCAGCTTGTCCCAGGCCGCGTCGGCCGCCTTGGGCGTCACCTGCTGGCCCACGATCGAGCGCGCCAGGGTGGTGAAGGGATCGGGATGGCCGCGCAGGTGCAGGTCGCCGAACTGGGGGATCAGCTTGTTCATGATGCGGTCGCGCTGCATCAGTTCCAGCTTGGCCTCGGCCCAGTAGGCGGGCACCGACAGCATGTCAGAATTTGCCGACCCCTGGTCGGCAACGCCTGCCCCTGGCGTCGTCGCGCCCGCCTTGTCCTTGTTGGCTGCCATTACGCGCGGCGCCAGCCCGTTCCGTCCGGCTTGTCTTCCAGGATGATCCCGGCAGCAGTCAGTTCGGCGCGGATCTTGTCCGCCTCGGCGAAATTGCGCGCCTTCTTGGCGTCGGCGCGGCGGGCGATGGCGTCCAGGATCGCGGCTTCATCCATGCCGCCCTCTTCCTGGCCGCCGGATTGCAGGAATGCCTGCGGCGAGCGCTCGAGCAGGCCCAGCACGCCGGCCAGGGCTTTCAGCTGGCGCGCAGCATCGAGTCGACCCGCCACGGACTTGGTGCGGTTGACTTCGCCCGCCAGGTCGAACAGCTCGGCCACGGCCAGCGGGGTATTGAAGTCGTCGTCCATGGCTTCGCGGAAGCGCAGGGCGTGTTCCTCGTCCCAGTTCACGGCCACGGCTTCCGTGCCCAGGTCGACGTCGGACAGCGCCGTGTACAGGCGGCTCAGCGCACCCTTGGCGTCGTCGATGTGGACGTCGGAATAGTTCAGCGGGCTGCGGTAGTGGGCGCGCAGGATGAAGAAGCGCACCACTTCGGCATCGTACTTCTTGAGCACGTCGCGGATGGTGAAGAAGTTGCCCAGCGATTTGGACATCTTCTCGTTATCGACGCGCACGAAGCCGTTGTGGATCCAGTAGTTGACCATCGGCCCACCGAAGGCGCCTTCGGACTGGGCGATCTCGTTCTCGTGGTGCGGGAACTGCAGGTCGGCGCCGCCGCCGTGGATGTCGAAGTGTTCGCCCAGGGTCGCGCAGGACATGGCGGAGCACTCGATGTGCCAGCCCGGACGGCCCTTGCCCCATTTCGAATCCCACTTGGCTTCCTCGGGTTCGGATTCCTTGGCGGCCTTCCACAGCACGAAGTCGAGCGGGTCGCGCTTGGTGCTGCTCACATCCACGCGCTCGCCGGCGCGCAGGTCGTCGAGCGACTTGCCGGACAGCTTGCCGTAGCCGTCGAAGCCGCGCACGGCGTAATTGACGTCGCCGTCCTCGCTCTTGTACGCCAGGCCTTTTTGCTCGAGCTTGTCGATGATGTCCAGCATCTGCGGCACGTAGGCGGTGGCGTGCGGCACCACGGTCGGCGGCAGGATGCCCAGCGCGGCCGTGTCCTCGTCCATGTAGCGCTCGAAGCGCGCGGTCAGGGAACCGATGGTTTCCTTGTTCTCGACGGCGCGCTTGATGATCTTGTCATCGATGTCAGTGATGTTACGAACATAGTTGACGTCGTAGCCGGAAGCCCGCAGCCAGCGGTATACGACGTCGAAAGCCATCATCATCCGCGCGTGGCCCACATGGCAGTAATCGTAGATGGTCATGCCGCACACATACATGCCGACCTTGCCTGCGACCTTGGGCACGAACACCTGCTTGTCACGCGCGAGCGTGTTGTAAATCTTGAGTTGGCTCATTGAATACCGTATCGGAGAGGTGGACGGACCGGCAATGCAAAAGCCGGGCGGAAGCGCTCAATGCGCGGTGCCGCCGGGCGGAGCCTGCGTCGGGTGCGTCCGTGTCCTCGGTGTTGTTCTTATTTGATAGAATGGGTCGTTCCGCGCAAAGTATAGCATTGATAAAATCCTGTCTGGCCGCATATGGTCCAGCTTTATTTTCAGCGAAACCCTTGACAGCGCCTTGTGCCACGTCCACCAGAGGAGGCCTGATGCCCATGCCCAGCTTGTCCCGCCGTTCCCTCCTGACCCAGCTCGCGACCGCCGCCGCTGCCGTTACCGCTTCGCTGCTCCTGAGCGGCGCGGCCCTGGCCGCCGACCTGCCCCAGGTCTCGATCAAGACCAGCATGGGCGAGATCGTCGTCGAACTGGACCGGGAAAAAGCGCCCAAGAACGTGGCCAATTTCCTGGCCTATGTGAAATCCGGATTCTACAAGGGTACGATCTTCCACCGCGTGATCGACGGCTTCATGATCCAGGGCGGCGGCATGAACGAGAAATTCGAGGGCCGCAAGACCCTCAAGCCGGTCAAGAACGAGTCAAGCAATGGCTTGTCGAACCAGCCGTACACGATTTCGATGGCGCGCGAGAACCATCCCGACAGCGCCACCTCGCAGTTCTTCATCAACGTGGCCGACAATTCCGGCATCGATTTCCCGAACGTGAACGGCTCGGGCTATACCGTATTCGGCAAGGTCGTGAAAGGCCAGGAAGTGGTCGACAAGATCAAGGCGGTCGTCGTGGACGACGTGCGCGGCATGGAAAACGTGCCGGTCACGCCGATCTTCATTAAATCCGCCACCCTCCTCAAGGGCGACAAGCTTGTAAAATAGCGCCCGCTGAACACTTCAACGATAACCAACTCACAGGACAATCCCATGACCACCTTACTCATGACCACGAACAAGGGCAACATCACCATCGAACTGGACGCCGAGAAAGCGCCGAAGACGGTTGCCAACTTCCTGGACTACGTGAACAAGGGCCACTTCACCAACACCATCTTCCACCGCGTGATCAAGGACTTCATGATCCAGGGCGGCGGCTTCGAGCCGGGCATGAAGCAGAAGAGCACCGACGCAACCGTCGAGAACGAAGCCAAGAACGGCCTGAAGAACGACAAGTACACCCTCGCCATGGCCCGCACCTCGGCGCCGCACTCGGCATCGGCCCAGTTCTTCATCAACACCAAGGACAACGCCTTCCTGAACTACCCGGGCCAGGATGGCTGGGGCTATGCCGTGTTCGGCAAGGTCACCGAAGGCCAGGACGTCGTCGACGCGATCAACAACGTCAAGACCACCCGCAGCGGCATGCACTCGGACGTGCCGGTCGATCCGGTCGTCATCGAAAAAGTCGAAGTCGTCTAAGCACGGGAGCGCGCCGGCACATGCTGCACCCGTCGATCCAATGACAATGCCTGCGCGCCCGCGCGCGCTGTTCATCTCCGACCTGCACCTGCAGGAATCGCACCCGCGCACGGCCGAAGCCTTCTACCGCTTCATGGCCGGCCCGGCGCTGCGCGCCGAGCGGCTCTACCTGCTCGGCGACATCTTCGAATACTGGGCCGGCGACGACGATCTCGCGACGCCTTTCCATCGGCAAGTGATTGCCGCGATCCGCAGCGTCGCCGATGCGGGCGTGGACATCTATTGGCTGGCCGGCAACCGGGACTTCCTGGTCGGCAGCGGCTTCGCGCAGGCGGCCGGCCTGACGCTGGCGCAGGAGCCCCACCTGATCGAGGCCGGCGGACGCCGCATCGCCCTGGTGCACGGCGATGCCCAGTGCACCCTCGATACCAAATACATGGCCTTCCGCGCCCAGGTGCGCGATCCCGCCTGGCAGCGCCAGTTCCTGGGCATGCCGCTGGCGCAGCGCAAGGCCATCATCGCCGGCCTGCGCGAAGGCAGCCGCGAGGCCCATATGGGCAAGTCCAGCGAGATCATGGATGTGACGCCGGAAGCGGTACAGGACTTGTTCGCGCAGGCCGATGCGGCGGTCATTATCCATGGCCATACCCACCGCCCCGCCGTCCACGAGACCGACGGCAAGCTGCGCTACGTGCTGCCGGACTGGGAGCTGGACGCCGAGCCGGCGCGCGGCGGCTGGATCGCGCTCGGCGCGGACGGCGCCATCACGCGCCATGCACTCTCCGAGCTGTAGGCTTTCTTCCTAACGCACCTCGTCCAGCAGGTGCGGATGCCGGCCCACCAGCCGCAGCAGCTTGAGCAGCGCGGCCGGCGCATCCGCCTGCCCGCTTTCCAGGCGGGAGAACTCGCCCGGCCCGTCGGCGAACAGTTCGTCGGCCTTTTGCTGGGTCAGGCCCAGCTTCTTGCGCAGGTTGCGGATGTCCTGCCCCGCCTCCAGGTCGACCTGCTTGCGGAAGGCGCGGACCAATTCGCCATAGTGCTCTTCCTCGCCGCGGGTGCAGACCACCTCGCGGCATCCCGAGCAGTAATCTGCGATCACGTCGGGGATCGTGGTGCTTCTACCCTTGTAGGTGTAGACCATGTCCCGGGTCGCGTGCACCAGGGGCGATATGCCGCAGTTCGGGCATTTCAGCATGTCGGGTTCTCCTTCGAAGTTCTAGCCGAATCCTACCAAAGCCGCCGAATCCGGCGCGGACCGTAGGGTCGGCGGGGTCATTCAGGCCAGGGCCTGAATGACAGACGCCGACGCGGTGACAGTTGGCAGCAAGATCATCGGGTGCGAAAGCGGAGCCGGCATCGATCACCGCATCGGCGGCAAAGCCGCCAACCCTGCCAATTTCGCGCATGTAGGTTGACACTTACAAAACCGCTGTTATACTTCACTACAACACCACTTCATCACATCACCAATAAGGAGGCAGGGATGATCACCACGCTGCGCCGCAACCCCAGGGAGGCCCACGATGTCAGTCGGCTGGAACGATAACACCCCGATCTACCGCCAGCTCAAGGAGCGGGTGGTGGGCATGATGCTCGACGGCGTGCTGAAGGCCGGCGATGCCCTGCCCTCGGTCCGCTCGATCGCGGCCGAATATCAATTAAATCCGATCACCGTATCGAAGGCTTACCAGGAACTGGTCGACGAGAACTTAGTGGAAAAGCGAAGGGGAATTGGCATGTATGTCACCGAAGGAGCAAGCGAGAAGCTGTTGTCCACGGAACGCGAACGTTTCATCCGCGAGGAATGGCCGGCGATGGTGGAGCGCATCCGCCGCCTGGGCTTGAACCTGGAACAGCTGCTGCGCGCCGCCTCGGTGTCGCCGGATGCGTCGCCGAGTCCGGGAGGTGCGGCATGAGCACCGTGCTTTCCGCGCGCGGCCTGACCAAGCGCTATGGCAAGCGGATCGCGGTCGACAGCGTCGACTTCGACATCCCGGCCGGGCGCATCGTCGGCCTTATCGGCCCCAACGGTTCCGGCAAGACCACCACCCTGAAGGCGGCCCTCGGCCTGGTGCCCTTCGAAGGCGAGCTGTCGGTGCTGGGCTTCGATCCGCGCACCCAGCGCGACGAGCTGATGAAGGACGTGTGCTTCATCGCCGACGTCGCCATCCTGCCGCGCTGGCTGCGCGTGAAGGATGCGGTCGACTTCGTGGCCGGCGTGCACCCGCGCTTCGACCGCGCCAAGGCCGAGCGCTACATCGCCCATACCAAGCTGCGCCCCACCATGAAGGTCAAGGAAATGTCGAAAGGCATGATCGTCCAGCTGCACCTGGCGCTGGTGATGGCCATCGACGCACGCCTCCTCGTGCTGGACGAGCCGACGCTCGGATTGGACATCATCTACCGCAAGCAGTTCTATCAGAATTTGCTGGAAGACTACTTCGACGAGAAGAAGACCATCGTCATCACCACCCACCAGGTGGAAGAAGTCGAGCACATCCTGACCGACCTGCTGTTCATTCGCGACGGCAAGATCGTACTCTCGGCCACCATGGACGAGATCGGCGAGCGCTACATGGAAGTGATGGTGCCGGCCGAGAAGATCCCGGCCGCCAACGCCCTCCAGCCGCTGGACCAGCGCACCGTGTTCGGCAAGTCCGTGATGCTGTTCGACGCCAACCGCGCCGGCGTCTCGCGCGACCAGCTGGCCGCGCTCGGCGAAACCCGCAACCCCAGCGTGGCCGACCTGTTCGTCGCCACCATGAAAGGAACCTACGCATGAAAACGATGAAGTGGATGCTCCAGCGCGAGATCTGGGAGCACAAGGGTGCGTTCTTCTGGGCGCCGATCGTGGTGGCGGCCGCGCTCGTCCTGCTCATCGGCGGCGGTTTCGTCTACGGCATGATCACCACCAACATGGCCAACATCCAGGTCGACGGCGCCCACGTGGTATCGATCCAGGGCATTCCGCACGAGATGCGCAGCAAGCTGGCCGACGTGATCGCTTCCAGCTACCTGGGCGCGGCCCTGCCGCTGTTCATCATGCTGCCGGTGGTGGTGTTCTTCTACTGCCTGGCCGCCCTCTACGACGACCGCCGCGACCGCAGCATCCTGTTCTGGAAGTCGCTGCCGGTCTCGGACCAGGATACCGTGCTGTCCAAGGTCATCACCGCCCTGGTGGTCGCCCCCATGATCACGATCGCGGTCGGCGTCGCCGCCTCGCTCACCCTCCTGATCATCGGCCTGGTCGGCAGTGCGGCCAAGGGCCTGAACCTGGTGGCGCCGGTGCTCTCCGACATCAACCTCTACCTGTCGCCGCTCTACCTGCTGGCCTTCCTGCCGCTCTACATCCTGTTCGCGCTGCCGACCGTCGGCTGGCTGCTGATGGTCTCGGCCTGGGCCCGCTCCAAGGTCTTCCTGTGGGCGGTGGGCACGCCGCTGGTGGCGATCGTGGTGCTGAAATGGGTGGACTTCATCATCGGCCGCTTCGCCAACCTGACCCTGAACGTCGACTGGTTCGTGCAGGAAGTCGTGTTGCGCGGCCTGATGGGCCTGCTGCCAGGCATCTGGCTGGCCGAGCTCGACAACTCGTCCCTGGCCGAGGTCGGCGAAGGACTGAACGGCGGCATCCTGCTGGCGCACTCCTACGGCGCGCTGGCGACCCCGGGTGTGTGGCTGGGCGCCCTGGCCGGCGCGGCGATGATCTTCGCGGCGATGCGCCTGCGCCGCTGGCGCGACGAAGGTTGAGGGGCTGAGCGGATGCGCGCCCTTCCCGCCTTCTTCCTCGGCAGCGTACTGCTCTGCGGCGCAGGTCCTGCCAGCGCCGTGGACACCGCGCCGGCCCGCGAGCTCGATCCCGTGCACGTGAATGCAATGCGCGATCCGGAAATCCGCAAGTACAAGGCGATCCTGGCCGGGCTGGATGCCTTCGACCGGCACCACAAGATGGCGCCGGCGGTCGAGCGGCTGACGTTCCGCGCCACGGCGCGCAAGCCGGACGAGTCGCCGGCCCGGCTGGCGGCGCGCCTGGTGGGCGACGACGGCTTTTCGCTCGCGCTTCCCATCGGCGCCGACGGCCGCTTCGTGGTGCCGCGCAGCGATGCCGCGGCGAGCGCCGAGAGCGAACTCGAGCTGAACCGCAAACGCCGCGCCTACCGCGTCAACCCCGACATCAGGACGCCGGGCCTGCCGGCCAACCAGCGCCGGCTGGGCGACCTGCGGCTGGAATGCAAGGTGACGGTGGCGATCGCCAAGGAAGAAATCCCGCTATTCTGGGTGCTGGCCATCAACACCGTCATGCTCACCAGCGACTGGTGCAGCTTCTTCGACGAGAAGCGCCAGGCGCGCTTCGGCTTCCACGCCGACGGCCCGGTCACCGGCGCGGTCCTGCGCGAAGGCGAGCGCAGCCTGGATCTGACAGCCAAGGACACGTCCTTCGAGGTCCCGCTGGGCTCGCCGGAATGGAGCGACGAGGCGGTGGTGGAACTGCGCTTCGCGGACGCGGCTACTGGAACTGCTGGCGAAACGCCTCGAACTGCGCCTTGAGGTCTTCCAGCTCGCCGCGCAAGGCGGCGACTTCCTGCTCGAGCTGACCGATGCGGCCGCCCTGGGTCATCCCGGCAGCCGCGCTATTTACCTGCTCGGCGCCGGCCACGATGGTGATCTCGCCACCCAGCAGCTGCCCGTAGCGCGATTCCTTGGTACCGGGCGCGCGCTCCAGGCGCGCCACCAGCGGCGGATATTTATCGATCAGGAACTGCAGCGCCGCCTCGACGTCCGCCACGCTCTTGAACTCGTGCAGGCGCCCGGTGCGGGTGCGGATCTCGCCCGCGGTCTGCAGGCCGCGCAGCATCAGCACGGTGAGCACCGCCAGCTTGTCCTGCTCCAGGGTCCACTTGATGCGCATGCGGTGCTCATACTTGACCACGCGCGCGCCGGCCTGGGAGATACCGTTGACCAGCTTGCGTTCGGTGAGGCGCTGCAGGGTGTCGAGCACCACCTCGTCGGTCAGCTGCATCACCGGATCGCGGCTCGACAGCTGGTTGCAGCCGTTGACGATGGCGTTGAGCGACATCGGGTAGTTGTCGGGGGTGAGCGCTTCTTTTTCGGCCAGCACCGCGAGCACGCGGAGTTCGATCGGGTCGAGCACGGCTGCGGCCGCGGTGTCTCCGCCGCCAGTCGTTTCATTCGTCATGCGGTTCCTTAGTCAACCAGGCGGTTCAGTTGTTCCGAATCGAGTTTATCACCCTCCTTCATGTTCGGACAGCACAGGCCGGCGGCTTTCATGGACGCGGCCATGCGCTCGATCTGCTCGTCCTGGCGGGCGACATGGTCGATCAGGTTGCGCAGGGCCTTGGACAGCGGGTCGTCGCCGTTGGGCGTGACGCCATAGGCCGCGAACAGGTGCGCGCTGCGCGACTGGGCTTCCTTGCGGATGATGTGGGCCGGGTTGCCGACCGCGGTGGCGCCGGAAGGCACCGGCTTCACGACCACGGCATTGGAGCCGACCTTGGCGTATTCGCCCACGGTGAAGGCGCCCAGCACCTGCGCACCGGCGCCGACGATGACGCCGCGCTCCAGGGTCGGGTGGCGCTTGGTGCCGGCCACCAGGGTGGTGCCGCCCAGGGTGACGCCCTGGTAGATGGTGCAGTCGTCGCCCACCACGGCGGTTTCGCCGATTACCACGCCGAAGCCGTGGTCGATGAAGACCCGGCGGCCGATGACGGCGCCGGGGTGGATCTCGATGCCGGTGATGACGCGGGCGATGTAGGAAATGAAGCGGCCGAGCCACTTCAGGTTCATCTTCCAGCAGGCATGCGCCCAGCTGTGCATGATGACCGCGTGCAGGCCCGGATAGCAGGTGAGCACCTCCCAGCCGTTGCGGGCGGCGGGATCGCGTTCGATGATGCTCTTGATATCTTCGCGCAGCTTGAAAAACATAGTGGGATTCAGTGCAAGTCCTCGCCCATGGTAGCGTATGTTGGGTGGACTTGCTTATGTGGGGTCAATGTGGGGGGGGCGGTCTCGGGCTGCTCAACGGACTTGGATCCCCGCCTTCGCGGGGATGACGTTTACGCGGAGCGTGTGAAAGTTGCTATATCGACTTTCGGACGTATCGTATGAACGTCATCCCCGCGAAGGCGGGGACCCAAGTTTGCCGGCAGACCGCAAACGGCTCAGCCTTCGCGCGCCATCCTCTGGCGCCTTGCCTCATACAGGCACACGCCCGACGCCACCGACACGTTCAGGCTCTCGACCGAGCCCAGCATCGGAATGTTCACCAGCACATCGCAGGTCTCGCGCGTCAGGCGGCGCATGCCCTCGCCTTCCGAACCCATGACCAGGGCGGCCGGACCGGTGAAGTCGGCCTGGTACAGGCCGCGGTCGGCGTCGTCCGAGGTGCCGATCAGGAGGATGTCGCGTTCCTTCAGTTCGCGCATGGTGCGCGCCAGGTTGGTGACGGTGATATACGGCACGGTCTCGGCCGCCCCGCTGGCCACCTTGGCGGCGGTCGCGTTCAGGCCCACCGCGCGGTCCTTCGGCACGATCACCGCGTGCGCGCCGACGCCGTCGGCCACGCGCAGGCAGGCGCCCAGGTTGTGCGGGTCGGTGATGCCGTCCAGGATCAGGAGCAGCGGCGGCCCCTCGATCGCATCCAGCAGCTCGTCCAGGTTGCGCGCCAGGGCCAGCTGGCTGGCGAAGGCGATCACGCCCTGGTGGCGGCGGGTGCCGACGATCTTGTCGAGGCGCGAGGACTCGACCGGCATCACGCGCACGCCGGCCGCCTTGGCGCCGGCGACCAGGTCCTGCATGCGGCGGTCGTTGCGCTCGGCGTCGACGAAGATCTCTTCCACCGACGAAGCCTCATGGCGCAGCCGCGAAGTCACCGCGTGGAACCCGAAAATCATTTTGTTTTTCATGCTTTACTTCTTTTTGCTAGTTTTGGATGCGGTCTTGGCAGCCGCTTTGGTCGCACCTTGTTTGCTGGTGCTCTTGGATGCTGCGGTTTTCTTGGCCGGGCTCTTGGGCACGCCCTTGGCTGCCGGCTTTGCGGCCGGCTTGGCTGCGGTCTTCGCTGCAGGCTTGGATGCGGTCCTGGCCGCGCCGCGCGCGCCGCGCGGCGGCGGCACGAAGACCACGTCCTGTTCCGCTTCCGACTCGTCCTCGTCCTCGGCCGAAGGCGCCGGGGTGGCCGTTGGCGAGCCCAGCAGTTCGCCGGCCTGGGCCTTGGCGCGCGCCTTGCGCGACTTGGGCGGCTTCGGCTCCAGCGCTTCCTGGGCCGCCTGGCGGGCGCGCTCGAGCGGCGTGGGGACGGGCGTGCCTGCCTGCGCCTGAGCGGAATCAGGCGTGCCCGTGCCCAGCACCAGGTCGATCTTGCGCGCCTCCAGGTCGACACGGGCCACCTTCACGCTCACGCGGTCGGTCAGCTGGTAGCGCTTGCCGGTGCGGTCGCCGCGCAGCTCGTGGCGCGCGTCGTCGTACTGGAAATAGTCCTGACCCAGTTCGGTCACGTGCACCAGGCCTTCGACGTAGAGCTCGTCGAGTGTGACGAAGATGCCGAACGGGGTGACGCCGGACACCGTGCCGGTGAATTCCTCGCCCAGCTTGTTCTGCATGAAGTAGCACTTCAGCCAGTTCTCGACGTCGCGCGACGCTTCATCGGCGCGGCGCTCGTTGGCCGAGCAGTGTACGCCGAGGGCGTCCCAGATCGTCAGGTCCTTCTCGGCTTTCTGCTTGCCTTCGGCCTTGTTCTTGGCCGCCTGCTTGCGCGCCGAATTCGACAGGGTCGTGTTCAGCTTGCCCAGCTCGATGCCCTTCGGCTCGTAGCGCTTGCCCAGCAGCAGGGCCTTGATGGCGCGGTGGGTGAGCAGGTCCGGGTAGCGGCGGATCGGGCTGGTGAAGTGGGCATAGGCCTCGTAGGCCAGGCCGAAGTGGCCGACGTTGTCCGGGCTGTAGACCGCTTGCTGCATCGAGCGCAGCAGCATGGTCTGCAGGAGGGCCGCGTCCGGGCGCTCCTTGATCTGCTGCATGACTTCGGCGTAGTCGCGCGCCGTCGGCTTGGCGCCGCCGCCCAGGTTCAGGCCCACCTGCTTGAGGAAGGTGCGCAGCTGGTTCAGTTTTTCCTCGGTCGGGATCGCGTGGATGCGGAAGGTGCCCGGGTGCTTGTGGCGGATCAGGAAGTCCGCCGCGCACACGTTGGCGGCCAGCATGCATTCTTCGATCAGGCGGTGCGCGTCGTTGCGGGTGCGCGGGATGATCTTCTCGATCTTGCCCAGCGGGTTGCAGACGATATAGGTTTCGGTGGTCTCGAAATCGATCGCGCCGCGTTCCTGGCGCGCCTTGAGCAGCGCGCGGAAGGCCTCGTTGAGGTTCAGCAGGTGCGGCACGATGCCTGGACGGCGCTGGGCTTCCGGTCCCTTGGTGTTGCCGAGGATGTCGGCGACTTCGTTATAGGTCAGGCGCGCGGCCGAGTGCATCACGGCCGGGTAGAACTGGTAGGCGGTGACTTCGCCCTCGAGCGTGACGACCATGTCGCACACCAGGGTGCAGCGGTCCACGGCCGGGTTCAGAGAGCACAGGCCGTTCGACAGTTTCTCGGGCAGCATCGGGATCACGCGGCGCGGGAAATACACCGAGGTGCTGCGCTCGATCGCGTCCACGTCGAGCGCGTCGTTCGGCTTCACGTAGTGGCTGACGTCGGCGATCGCCACCAGCAGGCGGTAGCCCTTGGCGCGGCCGATCTTGATCGGTTCGCAGTACACGGCATCGTCGAAGTCGCGCGCGTCTTCGCCGTCGATGGTCACCAGGGGCACGTCGCGCAGGTCGACGCGGTCCGCCAGGTCGGCATCGATGACTTCGTTCGGCAGCTTGTTGGCCTGCTTGAGCGCGGCGGGCGAGAACACGTGCGGCACGCCGAACTTGCGCACGGCGATCTCGATTTCCATGCCCGGGTCGTCCAGTTCGCCGAGCACTTCGACGATCTTGCCGGTGGGTTTCTGGAAGCGGCCCGGCTGCTCGATCAGCTCGACGCTCACCACCTGCCCCGCCTTGGCCTTGCCGGGCGGGCCGGCCACCAGGATGTCCTGGCTCATGCGCTGGTCTTCGGGCGACACGATCCACACGCCGCCCTCGTTGAGCAGGCGGCCGATCACGTGGGTGTTGGCGCGTTCGACCACTTCGACGATCGAGCCTTCGGGGCGGCCGCGGCGGTCGGTGCCGGTCACGCGCGCCATCACCTTGTCGCCGTGCAGCACCTTCTGCATTTCGCGATCGGACAGGAACAGATCGTCGCCGCCGTTATCCGGAATCACGAACCCAAATCCGTCGCGGTGCGCGCTGACACGTCCGGCCACGAAGCCGGTGTGATCGGTCAGCATATAGGTGCCGGTCTGGCGGTCGGCGCGGATCTGGCCGTCACGCTCCATGGCGTTCAGGCGGCGTCCGAGGACTTCCTGGGCTGCTGGCTTGACTTTCAGGGCGCGCGCTACCGCGGCCGCGTCGAGCGGCTCGGTGGCGTCGCGAAACACTGCGAGGATTTCCTCGCGGCTTGGAATGGTATGAGTAGGTTGCTTCAAATCGGTTTCTTTTTCTTAGTAGTGACGGCGCCGTATCGGCAACGCTGGCAGCGCCTTGGTTTCGTTGACAGCTTGACAGGCGTAGTGTAACGGAGGTCCGCGCGATTCGCCTAACACGATTCGTCTGCGGGAATGCCCGCAATCCTCTCAGCGGGGTCTTTGACTTTTGAAATTCATCCGCTATAATCTCGGTCTCTTCAGCAACGACGGCAAGGTCGAAGCGAAGAACGCAGCAGTAGCAGGAGTGCGTCTGGCGCAGCGAACAACGAAAGTTGATCTAGCGAAAAATGACAAAGCCTGATATTGTAGCAGAGTTAGCAGGTGCAGTGCCCACGTGGCGGAATTGGTAGACGCGCATGGTTCAGGTCCATGTGCCGCGAGGTGTGGGGGTTCGAGTCCCTCCGTGGGCACCAAAAGCTAACTCAGGTAGTTGATGTTTGTATGCCCACGTGGCGGAATTGGTAGACGCGCATGGTTCAGGTCCATGTGCCGCGAGGTGTGGGGGTTCGAGTCCCTCCGTGGGCACCAAAAGCTACCTGGTTGTCAGTAGTAAGAGTTGATGTTGTATCAGTGCCCACGTGGCGGAATTGGTAGACGCGCATGGTTCAGGTCCATGTGCCGCGAGGTGTGGGGGTTCGAGTCCCTCCGTGGGCACCAAACTCTACCGAATTGAACGTGTTTTGTTCCGCAAAACGCCGTAGCCTTTACCAAAGGGTTACGGCGTTTTGCGTTGTCCTGCCCTTCTTTCAGTGCGCGGCCAGGTCGTCCAGGATCGGGCACTCCGAACGCGCGTCGCCATGGCAGGAAGCGGCCAGCGATTCCAGGGTGCGGCGCATTGCTTCCATCTCCGCGATCTTGCGGTTCAGCTCATCGATATGGCTGCGGGCCAGCGCGCGCACGTCGGCGCTGGCGCGTCCCTTGTCCTGCCACAGCGCCAGCAAGTCGCGGATCTGGTCGAGCGAAAAGCCGAGGGCGCGGCCGCGGTGCACGAACTGCAGCACCCGCACGTCCTGGCCGGTGTAGACGCGGTAGCCGGCATCGGTGCGGCGCGCGGCGCCGATCAGCCCGATCGATTCGTAGTGGCGGATCATCTTGGCCGAGACGCCCGAGGCGCGCGCGGCCTCGCCGATATTCAAGGTGGAAGCCTGGGAGTCGTGCATCATGCCCTCCTGTTGTAATCCCGGCGAAGAATACACCTTCCCACGATAGGAAGGTCAAGCGGTGCTTGACTTGCCGCATGGTAGGGTTAAGCTGGACGGACCATGATCTTCCATCGGATTGCCGCCTCACTGGCTACCCTGTTGACTGCCTCTGCCCTGATCGGGCATAGCGCTGTCGCCGCTCCGGCGCCCTATTACCAATGGCGTAGCACGCTCAACGGCGCCCTCGCCTGTTCCCAGACGCCGCTCGGCGAAGGCTGGGTCAAGGCGCGCGGCCCGTATCGGGACGCGCATTGCGAAAAACTTATTGTTGTTAAATAATGCAGTGAGAACACCCCACGCGTCTGTTATGCGCATTTACTGAGCATCCACTGAGGAGACACAATGTTTACCAGCCCGGAACAGTTTGCCAACGCCACCAAGACCTTGTTCGATCTCCAGATGCAGACCTTCAACGCCCTGGCCAGCAAGACGGTCAAGGGCGTGGAACAGGTCGTGGCGCTGAACATGAACGCCGCCAAGGACACGATGGCCGGATCGCTGCAAACGGGGCGCGACATGAGCCAGGCAACCGATCCCAAGGCGGCCATGGATGCCCTCAAGGCCCGCATGCAGCCCGGCCTGATGAACGCCACCGAATACCGGGCCCAGCTCAAGGCCATCATCGACGAAATGCATGACGAGTTCCGCCACGCCGCCGATTCGCACGTGGCCGAGGCCAAGAGCACCCTGTCGGCCCTGATCTACGACGTGACCGAGCACGTCAAGCCGGGGCAGGAAAACGCCGTCGAGATCATCAAGGCCGCGATCGACAACGCCTTCAAGGGCTACGAGCAGGTCACCCAGGCAACCCGCCAGGCGGTGCAGACGGTCGAGGCGCAGTTCGAGCGCGCCACGCAGATGGTCAACCCGGGCACGAACAAGACGGCCGACCAGGCAAGCGCAGGATAAAACGCCGGGTGGACGGCAGAGCCGTCCACCCGCAGCGACTTACGCTTTCATTCCACCGCTTCAATCCCCAGCAAGTCCTCCAGCCGCGCCAGCGAGGCATCGTCCTTGATGACGGAGCGCAGCCACGCGTGCAGCGGCTGCTCGCCCCAGCGCGCCGCCTTCTCCGCCAGGTAGGCCACCGGGCTGTGCGGCTCGGTGCGCCGGAAGAATTCAGCCACCTGGCGCAACTGGGCAAGCGCCTGTTCACGGTGCTGCAAGGGCCCTTCGGCCAGCACGACTGGCGCTGCGGCGCGTACGACCGCTGTGCTCACCGGTGCGCCGGGCGCGGCCTGGACCGCCACCGCGCCCGGCGCCGGCGTCACGAAATCCTTCACGTCGCGCAGCACCGCGTGCGCCACGCTGAAGCTGGGCCCCTCCGCGCCCAGGCGCGCATCCGCTGCCCGCTCCAGCTCGTCGAGCGCGGTGAGGCAGGCGTCGGCGTCCGCCGCCACGCACGCGAAGAAGGCGGCCGAGCTGCGTGCGCGCGCCGCTTCCAGTTCGGCCGCCTCGCCCTCGCCGCCCTGCGCATGCCTGGTCTCCCACCGCATCATGCTGGCCCCGTTCTCCAGCACCGGCACGTCCTTGGCCAGCGGCGAGATGCGCGCCGCGATCCAGGCCAGGTTGCCGATGCGGCGCTCGAAGCCGTCCTCGTCCGCCAGCGGATGCAACCCGTCCCAATAGCGTTCGCACAGCGCCGCCACCAGGCGCAGGCCGTCGGCCAGGCCGCGCAGGCCGCCGGTCCTGGCGCTGGCCTCGGCCAGCCACACGGCCAGTTGCAGGTCCTTGCTGCGCGTCTCGATCAGCAGGGCGCAGCGCTTGCCGACGAACTTCCAGTCGGCTTCCTTGAGCGTGGTGACCCAGGCGCCCTGCTCCAGCGACGGGTCGTCGGCCTGGCGGGCGCGCGCGATCTCGTCGACCTCGGGCGAGAACGCCAGGTCTTCGCCGCAGGGGTTGTCCGGGGCGATGGGCGCCAGGAGCGCATCGATGGTGAACATGGGAACTCCTCCTAATGCTGCCGCTTTTGCCGCTCATGTCGCTTGTGCGGCTTCCACCGTATACTTGAACTTGCCCGCCTTGGTCGCGCTGACCTTCACGCGGGCGATGCCGCCGCCTTCGGCCATGCGCGCCAGCACTCTGTCCGCGATCTCGGGCAGCAAGCTGCCGTTCAAGACATTGTCGACGTTACGCGCGCCGGAATCGACCTCGGTGCAGCGGTTCAGGACCGCCGCCACCAGGGCATCGTCGTACTCGAAACGCGCGCGGTGGTTGTCCTGGACCCGCGCGCCGATGCGGTCCAGCTTGAGCCGGATGATATCGGACAGCACCTCGTCGCGGATCGGGTAGAAGGGCACCACCGTCAGGCGGCCCAGGAAGGCCGGCTTGAAATGCTTCATGAGCGCGGGCCGCAGCAGCTCGGACAGCTGGTCCGGCGCTGGAATTTCATCGACCGGCTTGTTCAGGCAGGCCTGCATCAGCTGGCTCGATCCCAGGTTCGAGGTCAGGATGATGATGGTGTTGCGGAAGTCGATCTGGCGTCCTTCGGCATCGTCCATCACGCCCTTGTCGAAGACCTGAAAAATCAGCATCGGGGCTCCCTAAATTGTTTCTAATCAGAACCAGGAAAGCCCATCTTAGGAGTCCTGCCGTGCGTCCTTCAGACGAAAATCAAGCCACCTCCACGCGCCCCAACCTGATGTCGGCGTCCCGGCCCAGCCATGGGCGTCCGGGCGAGGACAGCATCCTCGCCAAGCTCGAGCGCGATCCCGCGCGCCGCCGGGCCCCTCGCTCGCCGCTGCGGCTGTTCGGCTACGGCGCGGCCGCCGCGGTGGCGGTGGCGCTGACGGCGACCCTGGCCTGGCTGGCCGCCGACAGCGGCGGACCGCCGGCCATGCTGGCCCAGGCGGCCGTGCCCGCCGAGTCCCGGCCGTCCGCGGCGCCGGCGCTGATCATGGTGGCCGACAGCGCGCCCAGGGACGCCGGCGCGGCCCTGATCGAGGATCCGCCCCCGCCTCCTCCGCCACTGCGCCTGCTCCAGGGCCCGACCATGGCGCCTCCGCCTCCTCCGCCGGCCATCGCGCCGGAACGCCGCCAGCCCGC